>JAKSMZ010000006.1 GCA_024400355.1 Bacteroidales bacterium | reverse complement strand
CAACGCGAACTATCAGGAACGCGTGTGGAGCTACGAGAGCCATTATCATTACACTTTGTACTTGATATTCAGACTTTTATCCTGCTACACCACCTTGACGGAAAAAGAAAACTCGCGTGGTAGAGCCGACATCATCGTTGAGACAAACGATTACGTTTACATCTTTGAGTTCAAATTAGACGGCACTGCCGCTGAAGCTCTAAAACAGATTGACGATAAAGGCTATGCCGAGCCTTACGCTGCGGATAGCAGAAAACTGTTCAAAATCGGTGTCGGGTTTTCAAGCGAAAAGAAAAACATTAACGAGTGGGAGGTGGTTTGAGATTAGAGTTTGGGGAAGTATAGGTGTGTCGCAGCGTGTCTGAAAAACAGAGAATATAGCGGAGTGCTTTGTGGATGAGACGCGACATTTACAGATGCGATGCCGTGAAAAATTTTTTACTCAAAATGCTTTACTTACGCTGAAAAATTAGTATCTTTGCGGCTTGAAATTTTTAGCTAAACAAGAAAGAAAAATGAGCGCAATCAGAAACATTCATGCACGCCAGATTCTCGATTCTCGCGGCAATCCAACAGTTGAAGTGGATGTCATCACCGAAGACGGCATCCTCGGAAGAGCAGCAGTCCCGTCAGGCGCATCAACAGGTGTCCACGAAGCAGTGGAACTCCGCGATGGCGACAAGACCAAATTCATGGGCAAGAGCGTTTATAAGGCAGTTGACCATGTGAACAACGAAATAGCAAAGGCCATCATTGGCTACGATGTGACAGACCAGAACGCCATCGACGCAAAGATGATCGAACTCGACGGCACAAAGAACAAAGGCAACTTCGGCGCCAACGCAATTCTCGGAGTGTCATTGGCTTGCGCAAAAGCCGGTGCTATCTATACCGACCAGCCGTTGTACCGCTACATCGGCGGCGTCAGTGCCAACACTCTCCCTATCCCGATGATGAACATCCTCAACGGTGGCTCACATGCCGACAACAGCGTTGACTTCCAGGAGTTCATGATCATGCCGGTGGGCGCAAAGTCATTCCATCAGGCAATACAGATGGGTTCGGAAATTTTCCATAATCTGCAGAAAGTCCTTAAGAATGCAGGTTACTCGACAAACGTCGGTGATGAAGGCGGCTTCGCACCTAACCTCCGCTCAAACGACGAAGGCATCGAAGTCATCCTTCAGGCTGTCGAAAAGGCTGGCTACCGCCCTGGCGAAGATGTGTTCATCGCCCTTGACGCTGCTTCATCAGAATATTACATTCCAGAAGAAAACGTCTATCATCTCCACAAGTCAACAGGCGAGAAACTCACACCGGCCCAGATGGTTGATTTCTGGGACAACTGGGTTAAGAAATATCCTATCATCTCAATCGAAGATGGTATGGCGGAAGACGACTGGGACGGCTGGAAACTCATGTCAGACAAGATGGGCCAGAAGATTCAGCTCGTCGGTGATGACCTGTTCGTGACGAACGTCGAACGTCTCAAGATGGGCATCGACCGCAACGTCGCTAACTCCATCCTCGTGAAAGTCAACCAGATAGGTTCACTCACAGAGACTATTGCCGCTGTCAACCTCGCTTACCGCAACCAATATACAGCAGTCATGAGTCACCGTTCAGGCGAGACCGAAGACACGACCATCGCTGACCTCGCAGTGGCACTCAATACCGGCGAGATCAAGACAGGCTCTGCTTCACGTACCGACCGTATCTGCAAGTACAACCAGCTCATGCGCATCGAGGAAGAACTCGGCGACATGGCATACTTCCCGGGAAAGAACCATAAATTCACGAAGTGAATTTAGGAGCTTAAGGTAATTAGGAGCTTGAGGTGATTAGGAGTTCGCATAAGCACCTCAAACTCCTGAAACTCCTGAAACACCTAAAGCACCTTAAACTCCTAAAATACCTAAAAGAAATACTCTTCCTTGAAATTTACGAAATACAGTTTCTCCTGCGCACGCGTCACGGCGGTGTAAAACCAGCGTAAGTCGCTGACTTGCAGCGTTTCTCCTTCAGGGACAAAAGGTGCGTCAATGAAGACGACAGGCCATTGTCCGCCTTGGGTCTTGTGACATGTCAAAGCATAACCGAACTTCACCTGAAGCGCGTTGAAATATGGGTTCTGGCGCATCGCCTTGTAGCGTTCGCGCTTGTCGGGGATGTCCATATAGTCTTCTTCGACAGAACGATATAGCCTGTCCGATTCGCCGGCTGTCAGGGCAGGGGAGTCGCTGGTCAAAGTCTCCAACAGTATCTTCACTGAGAGATTCGGTTCGTCCTGATAGTCGGTGAGTTGTATCTCGACATCGGCGAAATGGAATCCGTACATCTCTTCTATGTTGTTGATTCTCATCAGCTCAATCATGTCGCCGTTGGCAATGAAACTTATTTTCTGACTTTCATCGGTCCAGAAATAGTTGTTTTTCACGACCATCAGTTTGTCGCCTGCCGAGATCTCGCCGTCTTCCTGAAGCACTCGCGCCCTGATTGCATAGTTGAACATGTTGGCGCGTTTGTTGCTGCGGCATATCACTACGGCCCCGTTGCCTGACCTGCCGTTGAAACACTGTTGAAGCAACTCCTCAAAGTCTTGTGGGTCAATGCGTTGGACATCGGAAAATCCGTTTGTCTTAAACAACGGGAGCATCGGGTCTTTGTCGTTGTCAAACTCGTAGTTTAGGTTTAGGTTGGAGGTTCGTTTCCGCAGTTCGGTCGCGTTGTATAATATTCCTGATTGCAGAGCCTGACGCATCACCTCGGTCATTTCGAAAGAGGCGACAGTGAGGTTGAAGCTGTGTTTCAGCACGTTGATGTCGTTGGCAGGGCTGATGTCAATGCTGACGGGTGGCAGCTGGGCTTTGTCGCCGATGAAAAGAAGCCTGCAGTTCTCGCCGCTGAACACATATTCAATGAGGTCGTCGAGGAGTGAACGTCCGTTGCCTGAGGTCTCGTCGGATATCATCGAGCATTCATCAACGATGAAGACGGTGTTTGTGTGTCTGTTCTCGGTTCTTGTCATCCTGAAGCTGCCGTTCGGGAACGACATGAAACGGTAAATCTTCCTGTGTATTGTAGAGGCCGGCTTGCCTGAGTAGCTGCTCAAGACCTTGGCGGCGCGTCCGGTGGGTGCGAGCAGCTGGTATCTCATCCCGATGAGCGGGAGCGTTTTCACTAATGTGCTGACGAGTGTGGTTTTGCCGGTGCCTGCGTAACCTTGAAGAAGGTAAGTCGGGCGTTTTTTTTCGGAAAGGAGAAACGCCGCAAGATGGTACAGCACAGTGCGTTGACCTTCAGTCGGCTCGAAACCGAATGAATCCGACAATCTGCTGAAAAGCTCACCTCTCGTCATCATGCTACAATCCTCCCGCTTTTATCAAATTTAATAACTTTTTAACTTTATGAACTTTATGAACTTTCAACTCAGAACGGGTAACCGATGCCGAAATTGAACCCAATATCTTTCCACCGCCATTTGTCGAAACGCCATCTCTCCGCTTCGTCATATTTGGGATCCCTGAACGGGATGGCGAAATCAAACCTCACGAGGAAGAAAGAGAAGTCAAGACGAAGCCCGACACCAAGGTCCATCGCGAGTTGTTTGTAGAAAGTGTCTAATTTGAATTCGCTGTTGGGAAGAGCCTCGTTAGGCTGCGAGTTCCAGATGTTACCGATGTCAACGAAGACGGCGCTGTTAAGAAATCCATAGATCGGGAAACGGTATTCCGCGTTAAATTCAAGCTGGATGTTGCCGAATCTCTCGTCGTTTCCCTTGAAGTCATCGCTGTAACTGCCGGGGCCGAGCTGTCTGTATGGCCAGCCTCTCATGCCGTTGGCGCCGCCGCCATAGTAGTTCTTTTCAAATGGCATGTCCTTGGAGTTCCCGTAAGGGATGCCGTAGCCGCCCATCATCCTGAAGGCGAAGTTGCCGAAGTTGATATAATGATAATATCTGAATTCCAGGCCGAGCTTAATGTATTGGGCGTATCTTATGCCGAAAATCTCGTGGTAATCATCGACATTTGTGGTTAGTGAACTGTTGTTTAACAATGAAAGAAGGTTGCCTGATGTCTCAACGTCTGCCTTTATGTAAAAGAAATTGCTTGAGAAATTGATGTTCTGATTGCTGAAGATGTAAGAGTAATTCAGGCCGCCGATGAAGTGACTCGTGTACTGGTCTTTAAGTCGCTGGTTGGATTCGTTTTCGAGCATCGACCTGAAGATGTCAGACTGGTCAACTTTGACAGTGTTCATGTTGATTGGCGTAAGGATGTGCCGAGATTTCTCGCTTGTCATCCAGTTGTAACCGAAACTTGCTATGAATGTCTGCCGCCGGTACAACGGTCTTGTCCTTGTGTCGTAACCTGTTGTGATTGTGGTTTTTGGCTGATATTCACTGACAAAATGACGCATTGTCAGCGGCCCCAAAAAACGGGGGAAGGAGAGGTTGGCCTCCACACCGAACTCGCGTCCGTGAAAATGTCCGTCAGAGCTGATGAGTTTGTCTGTCGAGATAAACTGATAGCCGCCTTTAAGCTTGACATTCAGCACCTCAGAACCGTGAAAGATGTTGTTGTTCCTGTAAGTCACACTGCCTAACGCACCGAAGTTTCCGCCGGAGTTGGTGCCTTCAATCTGCAAGGTGTAGGAATTTGTTTTGCCTTTCTTTAGATAAATGTTGCAGTTCAGGTGTTTGACGGTATCATTCGGTGAACTTGATAAGGTGTCAAAACGGATGCTGGTGCCGGCGTATATCGGGAGCTTGCCGAGAGACCTGTATGTCTGTGTGACTTTCTTCAGGCAATATTCTTCACCAGGATGCAGCTGGACGATCTGGTTGAAAGTCTTTTTTCTCATTTTCGGGTCGCCGTGGCAGACAAAGTTAAAGGTGATGTCGTCCGTTTTCTTGCCTAAATTGAAAGTGTGCATCGTCGTGTCTGCCGGCAATCTGTTTCTCTGTTTGTAATTCGGATAGATGAAGATGTTGTCAATCAAATATTTGTCGTGCTTGCTGCCGTTGATGCGCATTGTCACGTCAGCTCTTTGCGACTTGAAGTTGGTGTCAATCTCAAAAATGATGTAATCACGTGTGAAATAGTAATAGCCATTGTTTCTCAGATGGTTGAGTATTACATCACGTTCATCATCCATCGTGTATGCGTTGTAGTTATCCCCTGTCTTTACCGGCAGCTTATCTTCTATCTCCTTGATTTGCCGTGCGATGGCGTCATCGGCAATCTTGTAATATATGTTCTTGATTTTGTATGGCTTAGATGGATGAATCGTATATGTCACCCTTGCTCTTTTGTCTTTTATCTCGCTTGATGTCTCTACCTTTGACTTGAAAAATCCAATGTCGTTGAGATATGCCTCAATTTCTCTTTTTGATTCCAAAGTCGAAGACTCGCTGAAATAAACCGGTTCATTGCCGATTTTTTCATTTACCCATTTGTAAAATTTCCTGTCGGTTTTATGCTCGGTCCGGTAATAAACATTAACCATTGGCATCCATCCGAAGAGCTGAGGCATGGCATCTTGTGTCAGATGTTTGGATATGTCAGAACGGTTCAGCTCATCGTAGTTCTCAGCTATCTTGATTTTGTTTTTGAGTAACAACGACTTACCTTCAGGAACGTATTTCCTGATTGAGCAGCTCGACATGATGAAAAGCGAGAGCAATATGAGTATTGTCCTGATAAGTCTTTGCATAATAATGGTTGCAAAGATAAAATTTTTTTCAATGTGACGCCCTGAAATATTCAGAATGTCACATTGATTTTATATGATTTCTGCGACGGTGAAATTGCTTCCGCCGATGAAGATGACGTCATCGAAACGGGCGTTGTTAAGGGCCGACTTGTAGGCGTGTTGCACCGACTCACAGACGTTGCCGCGGAGTCCTGCTTTGAACGCTTTTTCTGCAAGGATGTTGGCGTCAAGGCCTCTTGGAATGTCGGCTTTGCAGAAATAGTATTCGGCGTAATGCGGAAGAAGCCCCAGGATCCCGTCGATGTCTTTGTCGTTCACACAACCTAAAACAAAATGTAACTTGTTGAAAGACATATCGTTGAGTTGTGCTACTATTTCTTTTATTCCGCCGGTGTTATGACCGGTGTCGGCTATTACCAAAGGTGTTTTGTTCAGAATCTGCCACCTGCCCATGAGGTTGGTGTTTCTGATGACGTTTTCAAGACCGGAGATGATTTCATCGTTGCTGATGTTGAATTTATCTCTGAGCAGGTCGATGGCGCATATCACTGTTGCCATGTTTTTCTTTTGGTAATGTCCGAGCAACGGATATTTTACAGCTTCCATCAGCAGCTCGCTGTTTTTCCAGATGTCAAATTCCTGATAATCAAGAGAGTCGATGTGTATTTTGTCGCAATCGAAGATTTGGTCGGCGAAATATAGCGGTGAGTTGCAGTCTTTTGCCTTGTTGATGAAGACGTGTTTTATTTCGGCTTGTGTCTCGCCGATGACCACTGGTGTGTCCGGCTTGATGATGCCGGCTTTTTCTGTTGCTATTTTCTCAAGTGTGTCGCCAAGGAAGTGCATGTGGTCCATCGAGATCTGCGTTATGATGCTCAGTTCTGGACGTATGACGTTGGTGCAGTCGAGGCGTCCTCCCATTCCGACCTCGATGACGGCAATGTCAACTTTCTCTTTTGCGAAATAGTCGAATGCCATTCCTGTAGCCATTTCGAAGAACGAAAGCTGCATCTTTTCCATCTGTTCTTTATGTTCGGCGACGAAATCGATGACATTCTGTTCAGGAATCATCATGCCGTTGATGCGGATGCGCTCGCGGTAGTCGTGAAGATGCGGCGATGTGTAAAGTCCGGTCTTGAAGCCATGTTCCTGGAATATTGACGCCAAGGTGTGTGATGTGGTGCCTTTGCCGTTTGTTCCGGCGACGTGGATGGTCTTGAATTTGTTTTGCGGGTTGTCTAATATGTTAAGCAGCTCGATTGTGTTGTGGAGGTCGGCTTTGTATGCCTGCGCTCCAACTAATTGATACATTGGAAGTTGGTTAAACATCCAGTTTGTCGTATCTGCGTAGTTCATTGTCTTATTATGAAATTGTATGTTATTGTTCCTTTCTGTAACTCTGCGGCGTTGCTGTCGGGTGTGAACACTGCCGACATCGCGGCGTTTCTCGCCATCTCGCGCATCGTGGCGTTAGTGATGTTTGTGCCTTTGCCTATTTCTGTTTTCCTGACGTGACCGTCACGGTCAACCCAGATGTCAACGACGACTTTGCCTTCCTCGCTGAAGTTGGTGTCAGGTGAGGGGAGGTGTTTCGCACCGCGGTTTCCGAGAGAATATGACGGACCGCCGCCGCTGCCGCCCTGACCTGTGTAGCTGTCGCTGCCTGCAGTGCCGTTGGGATTGCCTTGGTCGCCCTGTTGTCCTGTTGCGCCTTGCGATGCCGTCGGCACGTCGTTCTTTTTAGGTTTAAATAAAGCCTTTTGATTTACAACAGGTTGCGGTTTCTCAACAGGCTTTTGTTCGTCGATGGCCGGTGTCTCTTCAGTGTCTTGTTTTATGACATCATCAGCCATTTGCGGCTTCGGCGCGGGTTGTTCCGCAACAGGCTCCGTTGGCTTTGGAGGTTGAGTGTTGCCCATGCCCTGGTTGTACATACCGAGGTTCACCTCCACGCCGGCCTCGCCGGGAAGCGGCAGGGGAGTGGTGAACGCCATCAGCAACAACAGTGCTGCTACAGCGGCGTGAACCAGAACGGTGACTGCCAACGCAATGGTCTTATTTCTTCTCTCTCTTGTCATTTTTATTTCTTCGATGATGTGGCAAGTAGTACCTTGTGATTCTGATTTGTCGCGTTGTTGATGTTGTTTACGGCATCGATGACGTTTACAACATATTGAACCTCAACGGTTTTGTCTGAGCGTACCACGACAGTGCCTTCTGTCGTTCCGGCAAGGGCAACCGTGATCTCCGCCTCAAGCTGGCTTTCGTCAACGGCCTTGGCGTCACCTTTTTTGGTGCCTATATGGTAATTGTTGCTGCTGTCGATATAAACTGTAACGGTCTGTTTTGCCATGGTGCGGCTGCTGCTTTGCGGAAGCAGCATCTTGATGGCGTTGGGGGCCACCAGTGTCGATGTCAGCATGAAGAAGATCAGCAGCAGAAACACCAGGTCGGACATCGACGAGGAGTTGAAGTCGGCTCTTCTTTGGTTTCTTCTCTTTAGTGCCATGGCTGTTTATTTTACCGGTTCGTTCAAGACATCCA
Source organism: Bacteroidales bacterium (assembly GCA_024400355.1). Lineage (GTDB taxonomy): Bacteria > Bacteroidota > Bacteroidia > Bacteroidales > F082 > Limimorpha. Next base: position 22,643 of record JAKSMZ010000006.1, on the reverse strand, counting down.
TAAACTCAATGCTCTTTGATTCGAGCAGGTTCACCACCTTATCTATCTGAGAGACAAGCACATTGTAGAAGATGAACGCTACGATGCCGACGATAAGGCCGCCGACAGTTGTCACCATGGCTTGGTATATGCCGGTTGAGAGCAGCTCGATGTCGATGTTGTTGCCGGCCATTGACATGTCGTAAAACGCCCGTATCATTCCGATCACGGTGCCGAGGAAGCCGAGCATCGGGCCGGCACCCGAAATCATTGCGAGGATAGCGACACCTTTTTCAAGTGTGCTGACCTCAAGGTTGCCGACGTTTTCCACTGCTGTCTGGATGTCGTTCAACGGTTTCCCGATTCTCGAGATGCCTTTCTCAATCATCCTTGAGAGCGGTGTTGCGGTCTTCTGGCACAAGACCTTGGCATCGCTTAGTTTGCCGTCAAGCATGTAACTGCGTATCGTGTCCATGAAAATGTCATCTTTTTTGGATGCTTTGTTTATCGTGATGAATCGTTCGATGAAGATATACACGGCAATCAAAGAAAAGATTCCTAATATCAGCATTATCCAGCCGCCTTGCATGGCAAGCTCCCATAATGACATTCTCAATTCTGCTGGTTCTGTAACTGCCTCTGTTGCAGGTACTTGTAATAAGACGTTCAGTAAATTCATATTGTGTGTTTTGTCTTTAAAAACTTAAAACTTCGTTAAATATTATTTATTCTGAAAAATATAAATGTGTCCGGAGCAGGAGTCGCTGCCGGCGCCGGTCACTGACTTCAAAATGTTGATTTCGTTGCGCTTGCGCAGAAGTCCGAGGAAGGCGAAGACCAACGCTTCTTTGTAGTCGATGATGTCGTTGTCAGGAATTACGATTTCGTGTTTCGTGTTTGCTTGGATTCTTTCAACCAAGAATTTGTTCCTTGCGCCTCCACCGGTAATCAGCATCTTGCCAATAGGTTGGTTTTCAATGGATTTTCCGATTTGAATGGCAATGTGTTCGACGAATGTCGCCAATATGTCTTGTGTTGAAATGCGTTGTGATGCCTGAGCGAGCAGCGGTTTGATGTTTTCCTCAAAGAACTCGCGTCCCAGCGATTTCGGCGGTTTCTGTGAGAAATAACTGAAGGCGTTCAGCTTTTCAAGCAGTTGGCTGTCAATGACTCCGCTGCGGGCAATCAACCCGTCTTTGTCATAACACTTGTTTTTGTCAAATAATCCGGCTAAAAGGTTCAGTGCTTGGTTCGCAATGCAGATGTCGTATGCAATACGTTGACTGTCAATATCGTATGAGATGTTCGCGATTCCTCCGATGTTAAGGCAATAAGGATATTCTGGAAACAGGAGCTTGTCGCCGATTGGGACGAGAGGCGCTCCTTGTCCGCCTTTCAGCACATCTTCCGTCCTGAAGTCATTGATGACTTCCAAGCCACAGGTGTTGGCAAGTGTCTGTCCGTCACCGATTTGCAGAGTGAAATGTTCTTGCGGGCGATGAAAGACGGTATGCCCGTGTGAGGCAACAATTTCGGGTTTGAGGTTGTGTCTGTCGATGAATGCCTTTGTCACTTCTCCGAGCAGTTTGCCATATCTGACATCAAGGATCCGCAAATCGGCTGGCGGCAGGTAAAACGCCTCAGAGAGCAGTCTCTTCCATTCGGCATCATATTCGAAATTATCTTTGGCGACAATCCTGAAATGCCATTCACCGTCATTCCAGAAATCAACGTCAACCATATCAATGCCATCAAGCGAACTGCCCGACATCAAACCAATTACGTTCCCCATATCCCTAAAACCTAATGACCTAATAACCTAATAACCTAATAACTAACGACTAACAACCTATATCACCTTCACCACTTCCCAAAGTTTCACGCTGTTTGAGCCTTTGACTAAAATGTCTTTGCCTTCAATAGGGTGATTCTCAATGTGTTTGCATAGGTCTTCGACGTTGTCGAAAATCAAGAATGAGCTGTTTCGGCACACTTTCTTGAACTCTTGTCCTACAAATATCACGTCGTTGAAGCCGAGTTCACCGATGAGTTCACAGATTGCAGTGTGTTCTTTCTCGGAGTCTGCTCCGAGTTCGCGCATGTCGCCGAGAATCAGCAGGTTGTCTTCCTTGCAGATGTTGCGGAAGTTTCTTACCGCGAGTTCCATGCTTGTCGGATTGGCGTTGTATGCGTCGAGGATAACACGATTCTTCTGTGTCTCGACTAATTGTGAACGTCCGTTTGTCGGTGTGTATGCTGAGATGGCATCATGAATATCGTAAAGGTCAATCCCGAAACGACATCCTATCGCAATTGCAGCCATCACGTTGCTGAAATTGTATTTGCCTATAAGTTTTGTGTCAAATTCGTGCCAACAATGAGAAACTTTCAGAAACGGATTTGCCGAAACAAAATCTCCATTGATGGTTGAATTGCTGTTACCTCCGTAGGTTATTTTGGGCATGTCGCCTGATAAATCCATAAGGAGTCTGTCGTCTTTGCTAACAAACAACATTCCTTCATGTTCGTGGACGTATTGGTACAACTCGAATTTTGTTTTGATGATCTCTTCGTAACTTCCGAACCCTTCGAGATGTGCTCTGCCAATGTTGGTGATTATTCCTATGGTTGGTTGTGCTATTTCGGCAAGTTGTCTTATCTCACCAGGGTGGTTGGCACCCATCTCGACGACGGCTATTTCTGTTTCGGGCTTGATTCTCAATAACGTGAGTGGTACTCCGAGATGATTGTTGAAGTTGCCCTGTGTGTAGATGATGTTGTACTTCTTGGTCAATACCGCCGAGATAAGTTCTTTTGTTGTCGTTTTGCCGTTTGTTCCGGTGATGCCAATCACAGGGATGTCAAGGTTCTCGCGGTGATGTTTTGCAAGTTGTTGCAATGTCTTTAGGCTGTCTTCGACGACGAACAGTCTTTCATGCTGAGGGAGGTCTTGCCGGTCGGCGATGACACAGGCGGCGATGCCGTCTTCTGCGGCTTTGCGGGCGAAGTCATTCCCGTCGAAATGTTCTCCTTTCAGGGCGACGAAGACACTGTCTTTAGTGATGCAGCGGCTGTCGGTCGTGACGGTGTATGCTCTTTTGTACAGTTCGTAAATCTTGCTTATGTCTTCCATGGTGAATAAAAAAAAGCCGCCAAGAATGACGGCTGATTTATAATTTTTTGTTGAATTATTTTGCCAATGCGCTGCCAATCATGTTCATGGCGCATCTGAAACCAATTGTTGCCGAAGCCTGGTCTTCATCAAGGAAACGTCTCACCGAAGGGCTGAGGTAATAAGGGCCGTCTGCCCATGAGCCGCCTTTGTAAACACGTGACTTGTCTGAGATGAGAGTTGTGACACCATATTCGTACATCTGGTTAGTGTATTCGCTCTGTTCGCCGCCGGCATTTGTCCAGTCGTTCTGTATCGTTGACATGAAGTCACCGTCGTCATGGTTGATGTTATAGCTGTAGCGGTAGTTCTGACGGACAGCGTTTTCTTCTGCTGTCTCCGGAACGTAAACAATCTGTCCGTTTTCATCAACTTCTTTCTTCATGAACACGTTTCCGCGGTAAGGGTTGTGGTCAGACATGTCTTCGTATGTCATCGGACGATATACGTCAAGCACCCATTCTGACACATTGCCTGACATGTTGAAAAGGCCGTAGTCATTAGGCCAGTATGTGTAAACAGGAGCAGGGAATGCCGCGCCGTCGTTGAGGTTACCGGCAACACCCATATAGTCGCCGTTTCCTCTCTTGAAGTTCGCCACGAAGCTGCCATAGTAGTTCTTGGTGTCTGTACGGAGACCTTCACTGTTCCAAGAATACACCCTGCGGTCAGTGATGCGTTCGTTCACTGTGTTTCCAATAAGTCCGAGAGCTGCATATTCCCATTCGGCTTCCGTGGGGAGACGATATTTCGGGAGCAGCAGTCCGTCTTCCATCTTGACATTGCGTAATCCTGTCTCGCTGTCAGGGTTGAGGTCTTGGAATCCATCCTGTATCACGCCGGTGTACAGACCTGCAACGTATGCGTCGGTGCTGAAGTGTGAGTCTTTTGTCTGATCCAAGTCAAAAGTAAGAACGCCGGCATTGATCAGGTTATTCTCGTTGACGCGGTCTGAACGCCATAAGGCATAATCGCTTGCCTGCAGCCATGACACACCGACGACGGGATAGTCGCGATATGCAGGGTGGCGGAGATAAACCTCAACCATTGGTTCGTTATATGACATCGAACTGCGCCAGACCAATGTGTCAGGCAACGCATTCTTGACAATCATCGGATAGTCCTTGCCGTAAATCCTGTTCATCCAATGGAGATATTCGATATAGTCGAGATTGCTGATCTCCGTCTGGTCCATGTAAAACGACGAGACTGTAACCTGACGCGGAGTGTTATTCCAATCGTAATAAACATTTTCCTGCGTTCCGCCCATGGTGAACGTGCCACCTTCAATGGCTACGAGACCAGGACCAACCATCTGCTCCGGCGCATCAGTCACATACATTCCACCATAGTTAGGGTCGTTGTAACTCCATCCTGTAGTTTTGGAAACCGGAACACTTTCGCATGAAACAAACAAAATACTCCCGCATAAAATTGCGAAAACCGTTGCTAATCTGAAATTTTTACGCATTATCATTGTGTTTTTGTTACTCAATCAAAACTCGGAAAACGTTGTATTATTGTGTTTTCCATCAAAAATGTGCCGTTTCCTGCGGACGCATTTTCTGCGGTGCAATTATACAACTTTTATTTGAATGTTCGTGCCTTTTTTTTGAAAAATTTTTTACGCGTGAATGTTGCAATATTAATTGGATGAAAACGTTCTGTAAAACAAAGAAATTTGTATCTTTGCAAACTTTTGTCATCGGTATGAAAAAATCAATTAAAGCGATTGCGATAGCGCTGATTATAAACATAATAATGCTGAACAGTGTTTTGGCTGCTGATTCTGTGCTGGGCAGCGGCGTTTGGTACAAGATGTCTGTCGGTCGTACCGGCATGTTCAGCATATCATATTCCGAATTGAAATCGATGGGTGTTGATGTGAATGCCATCAATCCGAGAAATATCAGACTCTTCCACAATGGCGGCGGTCTTTTGCCGGTTGTTGCCGGTGATATGCGCCCGGATGACCTTGTCGAGATACCTATTATAATATATGGCGAGTCAGATGGCCGCTTTGATGACGGAGACCTCATCGTGTTCTATGCCCGCGGCCCCGTCACGTGGAGGTACAACGCAAACGAGCAGTTCTATGAACATGTTAACAACCCGTATTCAGATTATTCGTACGTCTTCATGACAATAGGCGACACGCCAGGGAAACGTGTAGAAACTGTTGCCGGACCGACCGGTGAAACGGTGACTGTCGATGAATTTATCGACGGCGCATGTTATGACAAGGAGGAATTTAATCTTCTTAACATGGGAAGGACATGGTACTTTGACAAGTTCGACATCACGTTGTCAAGGTCGTACGGCTTTTCGTTTCCAAATGCTGTGACGGCAAGAAAAGCCAAACTGCGCTCCGAGATGGCGGCCCGTAACCAGTCACAGATCTCATTTAAATATAAGACGGGTGCGGCAACGGTCTCGACAGTCTCGCTCGGATCAATGGGCAGCACAAGGTACAAATACGCGCAGACGTCCACGACGGGTGTCAGACAGTTTGACCTGAACTCCTCTTCTTTCAATATCGACGTGACTTTTGAAAGGACAGGCTCGTCTTCCGTCGGATGGCTCAATTACATAGAAGTCAACGCTTGGAGAAAACTGAGAATGTCGGGCGATGTGATGACTTTCCGCAACCCTGAGTGCACTGATCCTTCTTTGGTTTATGAATACAAGCTCTCGAATGCGACCGGCTCGACGCAGGTCTGGGACGTGACCGACCCGAAAGAACCGAAAAAAATGGAAGTGACTACACAATCGGCGACGCTCACTTTCAATGTGAAAGGCGCAAGAAACAAGGAGTTTGTCGCGTTTACCGGAAACTCATTTGATAAAACAACTTTTGCAGGTGTGGTTCAAAACCAGAACCTTCATGCGCTGAAAGACGTTGATTATGTCATAGTCACACATCCGGATTTTGCGGCTCAGGCTGAAAGACTCAAGCGCATCCATAATGAGATGGACAGTCTCGTCATCGAAATCGTCACTCCGAAAGAGATTTACAATGAGTTTTCCTGCGGCGCACAGGATGTTTCGGCTATCCGTGACTTCATCAGGAAACTCCGTGACAACAGCTCCGGTGAACACCAGCTTAAATATGTGCTTCTGCTCGGTGACGCTTCGTATGCGTACAAAAACAGTGATGTGTGCTTTGTCCCGACGTATGAGTCGGTGGCATCGTTGTCATTGACAGGCTGCATTGCCACTGACGACTTCTTTGTGTGTCTCGACCCTGATGAAGGGATGATGGAGTCGGGGTCAGTGGTGGACCTCGCAATCGGCAGGATGCCGGTCTCGACACCTGAACAGGCTGCAAACGCCATAAACAAGATAGAGAAGTTTCTGGAAAAGAATGATTTGACCATGAATAAGTGGCGTAACGTCATTACCTTGGTCTGCGACGATGAATATGAGGGCGGAATCTTCCTCACAAATTCTGAGGAAATAGCCGACTCACTTGACAGCTGGGGAGGCGAGATGATCGTCGACAAAATATATCTCGACGCTTACGAACAGGTCGCAACAGCGAGCGGGCAACGCTGCCCTGATGTCAATGAGGCGATTACAAACCGTATCGGGAACGGAACGCTGATTTTCAACTACGTCGGACATGGCGGTGAGGTGGGCCTGGCAGATGAACGGATACTTACAATCGAAGATATTAATTCATGGCAGAATATGCCGATGCTCCCGATTTTCATAACAGCCACCTGCGAGTTCAGCAGATTCGATGACCATACAAGAACATCCGCCGGCGAATTTGTGTATCTGAACGAGAAAGGTGGAGCGATAAACATGATTACCACCGCAAGGACAACTGGAAATCCGGGAAATCATATACTTGAGAAGAATATTTTCCGTAACATGTTTAAGATGTATGGTGGTGAATACCAGCGTATTGGAGATGTCTTCAAGGCAGCTAAACAAGATAAGAACCTGGATAACCTGAATAAGAAGAATAATGCTAAGGTCTTTGTGCTGTTTGGCGACCCCGCGCTGAGAATAGCATATCCGAAAAACAATGTCGTCCTCACGAAACTCAACGGGGAGACTGTCGGCCTTAAGCCTCTCGACACACTTAAGGCGATGAGCACCGTCCGGCTGGAAGGCGAGGTCAGAGATAACTTCAACTGCCTCATGGACGACTTCAACGGAGTGGTTCACGTGTCAATATACGATAAGCCGAACACTTACCGGACACACGGCGATCATGACAAGCCGAAGTATGATTTCGAGCTTCGCGACAGCAGAATATTCTCTGGTAAAACGGAAGTAGTGAACGGTCGATTCGACATGATGGTGACACTGCCGAAAGACATCAAATACAACTATGGAAACGGCTTGATAAGTTTCTATGCCACTGACTACGTGACAGATGCAAATGGCAATAATGCTGACATCATCGTCGGAGGATACGATGAAAGCGTCATCCCTGATGAGAACGGACCTGAAGTCCGCCTGTATATTGACGATGAAATGTTTGTCAGCGGAGGCATCACTAACGAGAATCCAGTGATCATCGCGAAAATAAGAGATGCGCAGGGCATCAACACTTCGGGCGCTGGAATAGGCCATGACATCATGGCAACGTTGAGCGGTGCTACCGAGAAATCGTATAACCTTAATAATTACTATGATACACCATACGACCTTGATGAGTTCGGTACACTGACATACCGGCTTTATAATCTTAACAGCGGCAGACATACCCTGAAACTGAAGGTCTGGGACATATTCAACAACTCAACGACAGTGTCGGTTGACTTCACGGTGATAAAGAGCGGTGACGGCACACTCGCAGTCGAAAACCTCATCAATGTGCCAAACCCGATGACTAACGAGACGCGTATCATGTTTGAACATAACCAGAAAGAACCGATTGATGTCAATGTTAAGATATTTAACATCAGCGGGCAGCTTGTCAGGACAATCAACGAGTCGCGTAATGGCACTATGCGCGTTGACCCGATAGTGTGGGACGGCACTAACGACAGCGGAAGCGCGTTGCCGGCAGGCGTATATATATATAATGTGATTGTCTCGAACAGCAAAAACGAGACGGCATCGGGGTTCTCCAAGCTGATAATAGCCCGATGACCCGATAAAAAAAGAATCTGTCACACAATATGAAAGATTTTATTGCGTTTGCTTAAAGTTAATCGTGAGAGTATCTTAAAATTGTGTATTTTTGCGGAGTTTTTTGAAAGGAAAATTAAATTATAACAATACATCATTTATGACAAAGATTAAAACAATTCTTTTAAGTTGTTTGCTTTCAGCCGGTTTGGGCTATGTCAGCCAAGCACAGGAGTCAAGAGTTATTAATACAGCAGTTCCTGCCTTGCAGATTGCACCAGATGCCCGCTCTGGCGCTTTGGGCGATTGCGGCGTTGCGACGACACCGGACGTTTATTCAATGCATTGGAATGCCGCGAAGTACGCGTTTCAGGAAGATGACTTCAGCATTGGCCTCGCCTACACGCCCTGGCTGAGAAAACTTGTGAACGACATGAATATAGCTTACCTCGCAGCCTCAAAGCGTGTGAGCAAGAAGTCAACGGTGGCACTGTCGCTCATGTATTTCAATCTCGGACAGATCAATTTCAGAAATAATGAAAACGTTGACCAGGGAACGTTCAACCCGAACGAGTTCTCTGTTGATGCCTGCTATTCGAGGAAACTCGGCGACTATATATCCGGCGCGGTGTCTGCACGTTTCATCTATTCCGACCTCACCCAGGGACAGGGCGACAACTACAAGCCGGCAATGGCTGTGGCAGCCGACATCGGTGTCTATTATCAGAGACCTGTCTATTGGTTCAAGACTGTTGATGCAGAAATAGCGTGGGGCGTGGCAATCACTAACATTGGAAGCAAGATGTCGTACAATAAGGGAAGTAACCAGACAAGCTTCATACCTACAAACCTCCGCTTAGGCCCGTCGCTGAAACTCAACATTGACGACTATAATTCATTGATGTTTACATTTGATCTGAACAAGCTTCTCGTCCCGACACCGCCTGTCCGTGACGGTCAGGGCAATGTCCTAAGAGGTATGGAAGACAATGTGTCGATGGTTCAGGGACTTTTCCAGTCGTTCTATGACGCACCAGATGGCTTTAGCGAAGAATTGAAAGAGTTGACGATAGGCTGCGGTCTTGAATATTGGTACAACAAGGTGTTCACGGTGCGTGCAGGTTTCTTCCATGAGGATAGAACCAAAGGCAACCGCCGTTACCTGACTTTTGGTGCAGGACTTCGTTATAACGTCTTCGCCCTCGACATCTCATACCTCGTTCCTGTCAACAATACATCGAACTCTGGCGTGAACCCGCTTGAAAATACGTTGCGTTTCAACCTCGTGTTCAACATCAATAAGTGGAAGAAAGATAACACGAAGCTGGAGAATACAAAGGAAATGTAAGGTTTGAAATATTTCATGTTGAAAATAAGGCCGCTGTCGTTCTGACGGCGGCTTTTTTGTGTCCGGCAGATGTGATGCGGATGATGGCGGCATAAAAAAAAGAGGCAATAGTCATTGTCTCTTTTTTTTAACCTTAAATAATTATAGGTACGGCTTCGCCGAATCAATACTCGTCAGATACTGTGAGTTTTTTTCTGCCTTTGGCGCGGCGGGCTTTCAAAACCTTGCGGCCATTAGCTGTTGACATTCTTTCTCTGAAACCGTGTTTGTTCTTGCGTCTCCTGTTCGATGGTTGAAATGTGCGTTTCATTGTCTTATCTTTTTATTTTCTTTTATTTCTCTTAATCAGAGCGCAAAAGTAGTAAATTTTTTCATTCAAAAAACATTTTCTTTGAAAAAAATATTTAAGTTGCAACGTGTTGTTTATTAGCATGTTGCAACTTTTTTATTTTAACTCTGATCTCTGTTTTCTTAATCAACCTCTATTTTTCCGGCACGTTTTTGAGTGTTTCCGTGAGGAAATCCCAGAAAGGTTGCACTGATTCGATGAGCAGGGCTTCGTCTGGTGAGTGCGGGTGTACGAGAGTCGGGCCGAATGAGATCATGTCCCAGTTCGGGTATTTGGCTCCGAGGATGCCGCATTCGAGGCCGGCATGGATGACCATGACTTTCGGATCTTTGCCGAATTTGTCGTTATAGACTTTCTTCATCGTGGCGAGGATAGGGCTGTTGATGTTCGGCTGCCATCCGTGGTATTCGCCTGATGACTCGGCGTATGCATCGTTGTCGATCAGGACGTTGCGGATCTCGCCAGCGAGCTTGTCCTTGAGTTCATCAACGAGGCCACGCTGCAACGATGATGTCTCTATCTTGCCGTTTTCCATCTTCACGATTGCGAGGTTTGATGATGTCTCGACGGTTCCTTCAAAGTCTTTGGACATCCCGATGACGCCGTTCGGGTATTTCGCGATGGCTGTCATGAGGTTCTTGAAGGTCTTGTTGTCGATGACTTCAGCTGGCATCTCGGCTTCGGCGATCGTCACGGTCGCATCTGGTTCAGTCTCTTTGAACTGTTCTTTGACGACAGCTTCATATTCGGCGACGTAAGCCTTGAGGTCTTCGGCTTTTTCTGCGGGGACGACGACTGTCGCGAAAGACTCGCGGGGTATGGCGTTGCGCAAGCTGCCGCCGTTGATGGTGGCGAGACGCACGTCGAACTTCTGTGACACCATGATGAGCAGAGTGTTCATGATCTTGTTTGCGTTGCCTCTTCCGAGGTTGATGTCCATCCCTGAGTGACCGCCTTTAAGTCCTTTGACAATCAGTTGGAAAGCGACCATGCCGTCTGCCACTTTCTCCATCTTCGGGGTGAAGATGCCGTTTGTGTCAACACCGCCGGCGCAGCCAACGTAAAGCTCGCCTTCAGTCTCTGAGTCCATGTTGAGAAGGATGTCGCCGTGCAAGACGTTTTCCTTGAGCTTGTTGGCACCTGTCATGCCTGTCTCTTCATCAATGGTGAAGAGTGCCTCTATCGGGCCGTGTTCGAGTGTCTTTGATGCGAGCACGCCCATTGCTGCTGCAGCACCGAGTCCGTCGTCGGCTCCGAGTGTTGTGCCTTTTGCACGCACCCAGCCGTTGTCAACGTAAGTCTCAATGGGGTCTTTCTCGAAGTCATGTGCGCAGTCGGCGTTCTTCTGTGGCACCATGTCGAGGTGCGCCTGGAGGATGACACCGCGGCGGTTCTCGTAACCTGGAGTCGCCGGCTTGCGGATGATGACGTTGCCCGCCTCGTCAACGATGGTCTCGAGTCCGAGATCCTCACCGAATTTCTTCATGAATGCTATTACCTGTGCTTCCTTCTTTGAAGGACGTGGAATCTGTGTGAGACTATAAAAGTTCTCAAACACTTCTTGGGGTTGTAAATCTTTAATGCTCATTGTATTATAAATTTTGTTGTGTTATTGTTGACTTCGAAAATCCAGCCTGCTAAAATAAGAAAATTTCAGAAAAGCTGACAAACATTTTTGCTTTTCTTTTGAAACCTTAACTTTTAAACTTTCAAACTTTATAACTTTCCGAGGGTGTTTTCGTCAAATCTGTAAATTGTCCAGTCGTCCATTGGCTTGGCTCCCAGTGACTTGTAGAAATTTATTGATGGCGTGTTCCAGTCGAGACAGACCCATTCCATGCGGCCGCAGTGACGTTCCTTGGCGAGATGCGCGAGGTGGAGCAGGAGGGCCTTGCCGTAACCCAAGCCTCTTTTTTCGGGGATGATGAACAGGTCTTCGAGGTAAAGGCCTTTCCTTCCCACGAAAGTGGAGAAGTTATGGAAGAACAGCGCGAAACCGACGGGCACTCCGTCTTCGCAGCCGAACACAACCTCGGCGTCTCTCTTCACAAACAACGAATCGTGAATCGTTGCCTCGTCAGCTTCAACTTCGTCAATCATTTTCTCATAAACGGCGAGTTTCCTGATGAACTCAAGTACCAGGCCCGCCTCGTTCTCTTCAGCTTTTCTTATTGTAAATGAACTCATTCCTTGTTTTCTTTTTTTCTGTGTTTGACTTTTATCTTGTCTTCCCCCCAGATGTCGTCCATGATTTTCATCGACTCGTCGAGGTCCATGGCGTTTTGTTTTTCGAGGTGATGTTGTATGAATACGCATCTGGTTGCTTTGGCACCTCTGCAGATGATGTCTTCTGCCAGCGCGTCACAGCTCGGCGTGCCGCACATGCCACAGTCAACCTGCGGGAGCATTTTCTTTAACCTGTTGATTTTGATCAGCTTCTCAAGTGCCTTGGAAATGTCGCTGTCAAGGCTTATTGAACGTGATTCTATCTCTCCGACCTCAATGTTGTCGAGCAGGAAGTCGCGTTCTTCCTCTACTTCTTTGGCGCGTGTAAGCTCACCGCGGCGTTCTTTTCCTGCCACGTAACGTGCCCTCGCAAACATACGCTCGCATGTCAGAAATCTGTTGTTATATGTCAATATCCCGCCCGGACAGCTCTGGTCGCAGGCGCGGAGCTCGAGGAATTCAACGTCTTCAATCTCTTCACTTTCAACCTTTTCCAGAAATTCGATGGAGTTGTCCATGCCGTCTATCGACAGTGAGTGCTCAGATATTGACAGTCGTCTCTCGCCGTTTGTCAGAGAGGTCAGGATGCTGTCTGATGTTAGTTGTGCTATCGGCAGTTTCACTTCCTTGTAGTCGTGGCCTTGTTCCTTGATTTTCTTATAGACGCGGTTGTAGAGGGAGTCCATGTTGATCACGCCATCGACCGACGATTTCTCTTCGCCGACGGGACTTTTGACCGCTGCTATTTTCGCGGCGCACGGTGTGACGTAAAACACGCCGATGTCTTCCGGACGCCAGCCGTCTTTCTCGAGTTTTCTCCTGATATACAACGCGGTGAGGTCGAGAGGTGCTTTCAGTGGGATGAGGTTTTCTACCAATCCGGGAAATTTCACCTGGATGAGGCGCACGATGGCGGGGCAAAATGTGGATATGAGAGGTTTTGTGTTGCCTTCACGCTCTAATTTATTTTTCGCTTCCGTGTAAATCGGCGTCGTTATCTCTGTCTCGATGACGTGCTGGAACCCTATCTCGTTGAGTATGGCATAGATGCGCGAAACGCTGATGTCGTTCTTGAACTGGCCGAGGAACACTGCGGGGATGAGCGCGACGCGGCATGGGAACTTGAAAATCTCCTCGAAGTCGTCCTGCTTGACGAACACTGCCTTGTGCGGGCATGCGATGAAGCAGTTGCCGCAGTCGATGCAACGGGTCTCGTCGATATGTGCTTTCCCGTCACGGACACGGATGGCCTCGGTGGGGCAGACCCTCATGCAATGAGAGCAGCCTTCGCAAGCGTTTCCATTGATCTGTAGAGCGTGATAAAATGCCATAATCTCAAATTTTAAGTTATTAATTTTTCGAGTCTTAAATCTCCCGATTTAAGCTAAATTCACTTCCATCTCGACCGTGGTCCCGACTCCTACGGTGGACTGCACGTTGAGGCGGTCAACGTTTTTCTTGATGTTCGGAAGCCCCATGCCGGCTCCGAAGCCCATGTCGCGGACCTCCGGCGAGGCTGTGCTGTTGCCTTCCTGCATCGCCCAGTCGATGTCGGGGATGCCAGGCCCTCTGTCAATGACGCGGAGAAGTATCGTACCGGCGTCGATGTCGGCGGTGACCTTGCCGCCGTAGGCGTGGGCAATGGCGTTGACCTCAGCCTCGTAAAGGGCCACGACGACGCGTTTCACTATCGACGGGTTCACGTTAAGCTGCTTCAGCGTCTTCTTTATCGAGCTTGAAGCCGAACCTGCATTGACGAAGTCTCCTTCAACTATTGTGTATTCTAAATGCATAACTGTGAAATTTTGTTAATAAATGGATTTCAGACCCGCCTCCCAAAGCAGACCGCACGCCTTGAACATTGAATAGTCGCATTCCAAGAGAACCATGCCGTTGTCCTCTGCAAGCTCAATCATCTCGGGAGTCGGTTTTTTCTTTCTCACGAACACGATGATGTCAAGGTTGCCCATCTCACACGTGCGGATGGTCTGCATTGTACACAGCCCTGTGACAATCATCGGGAAGTTGTCGTCCAATGTCAGAACCTCTGACATGAGGTCGGAGGCAAACACAATGTCTTGCTCCTCGTTGAGACGCTCCTGTCCGCAAACTACCCTGGCGTTCAATAATTTGGCTATTTCAGATAGTTTCATTTTGTTTTGTTGATGTTTGTGTGGTTATTCGTTGTAATGTATCTCTTTCAAATTCTCCTGAATCATCTCCTTCAGGTATTTCATGATGCTGATGTCGTTCATCGACATGCCGTCGAGGGCTTCCTTGATCTCGTCGGTGTCGAACACGAACTCGTCATCATCGGTGATGTGCCGGTAGATGAAGTGTATGTCTTCGTGGGCGGCGAAAAGCATCACGAGGGTGCCGGCGAGGTCGCCCATCGGCGGACGGTCGATGTTGTCGTGCTGGAACCAGAAGTTAAGCGTGGTGCCTTTGCCCACTTCGCTCTCTATCTTCATGCCGCCGCCGCAGTTCTCGGTGTTCATCTTGATTAAAGGCAGTCCAAGCCCGACCTTTCTCGTCGTCCTCGAAGTCGTCCACGGGTCGGTGACCCTGGCGAGGAACTCCGGCGACATGCCCTTGCCGTTGTCTTTGATAGTGAAGGCATAGATGTTGTCTTTCAGGCTGTCCCTGATGGTCAGCTCGACAAGTGTGGAGCTGGCGGCAGTGGAGTTCTCCATCAGGTCATATACATGTAATGCTAATTCTTTCATCCGTATAGAAGTTGTAGTTTCTCTTGTGGCTCTGCGTCAACATATCTGTCGCCTTCGCCGTGGAGCGTCTTGCGGAACTCGTCAAAAGTGAGGCCGTACATGTGGAATACGCAATGTACCTCACCGATGATGTGCAGAAAATGCGCGTCGCTGCTCTTTGTGAACATGAATTTTTTCAGATATGCAAATCTCTTGAGGAAATCAGGTTTCTTGACATGCTTCGAGATCTCTAACGCGTCGGCCTTGATGTCGGGCGGAATGAAGCCAAGCTGTGACATCAGGCTTGATGCCGGCTTGTTGACGTGCGCCGGCACGAAGAGACCGCCGATCTCATGCACCTTGTCGTACAGTGTGTCGAGGTCGCAGTCGAGTGCCGACCACAGCAGCCATTCCTCCTCTCCAACGACCTCCTCGTCTTTATCGACGATGAGCTGGTAGCCGAATTTCTCCTCGTCCAAAGGGATGTGCGGCAGATGCTCGTCGAGGAACTCCTGGAACCTGTCGAGCTGCTCATCGTTCTCGAAGTAGGCGAGGGCGTGGGCTTCTTCCTGCGTGGTGATCTCCACTCCTCCGATGACGAAGACACCCGTCTCGCGGCCTATCTGCTGTGCCACCTTTACCTGACGGGTGCTGTTGTGGTCGCAGATGGCAATCATGTCGAGATGCAGCTTCTTCGCCTGTTCCACGATGGCGGTGGGCGACATGTAGATGTCACCGCACGGCGACAACACCGTGTGAATGTGCAAATCTGCCCGATATTGCTTCAGTTCTGTTTCCATCAGTTTGAGTTCTGAGGTTTCATGAATCTTGACTTCTCTCTTAACTCTCCTCTCTACTCTCTTAACAAGTTATAAACCAAACCCGCGATCTCGAATGTCGGCAGTGATGTCTGGAGAATAGGCAGCTCTTCCTCGTTTGACTGGTTGATGGTGTCTTCATTCGCGCCGAGGTCTTTGACGAGGATGATGCACGACATCTCTTTCAAAGATGCCACCGCCATCACATTTTTGTGTGTTTGAAGAGTAATCCAGATATTGCCTTCCTGTGCGTTGCCCATCACATCGCTCAGAAGGTCGGAGATGTAACATCCGTCGATTTCGCGGTCAAGGCCGCTTTCGCCTGCAAGGACTTTAAGTCCCAGCCTGTCAACTAATTCCTTAACTTTCATTGTAAATGACAATTTAAAAACCTCGCAAAGGTAATCATTTATTTTGAATAATTTTATAATTTTGCGAAAAAATTTATATGAAAAACAAATTTGAGGTGATAGTGCCCGGCGGGGCTGATAAGGTGTTGCTTCACACATGCTGTGCACCGTGTTCGTCGGCAATCATAGAGTGTCTGATGAAGCATGGCGTAACACCTTACATATATTACTGCAACCCGAATATTTATCCTTTTGGGGAATATGAAATCAGAAAAAATGAATGCACGCGTTATGCGCAGTCTCTCGGCTTGCAGATAATCGATGATGACTATGACCATGAGAAATGGCTCGGTGAGATGGCGGGTCTCGGGAATGAGCCTGAACGCGGCGGAAGATGCCTCAAGTGTTTCAAATACAGGCTGTTGCGCACAGCGCGATATGCCCATGAAAACGGTTTCTCCGTGATTGCTACGACATTGGCGTCGAGCCGTTGGAAGAGTCTCGGACAGATTGAGGAGGCCGGCGTTTTTGCGGTGTCGCAGTATCCGGATGTCACGTTCTGGGCGCAGAACTGGCGCAAGGGCGGTCTTCAGGAACGCAGGTTGCAGATTATCAAGGAGTACAATTTCTACAATCAGCTGTATTGTGGCTGTGAGTTTTCGATGGGAAATGCGCGAAGATCCGGTACTTTTCCGACCGAAAAATAAATATTTCATAATCCTGTGATTTTTGCTTGTTTATTAAAAAAAGAATTGTATATTTGCCGTATGTTTAAAAAATAGAGATTTTTATTTAAATTATTCATTAACAATACTTTATAGATATGGCAAAAATTAAATCTTTGGCAGAATTGAAGGCCATGAGAGAGAAATTACAGTCAAATCTCGACCTTCGTGAGAAAAGTAACAACCCTGACGCAATGGTTCAGGTGAAAGTTGCTATGGCAACATGCGGTATAGCCGCTGGTGCAAAACAGGTCATGGAACACATGATGGAGAAAGCAGACCAGCTCAAGCTGAGTGTTGTCTTCACACAGACAGGCTGCATGGGCTACTGCCACGCAGAACCGACTATCGAAGTCAAGGTTCCGGGCAAGGATCCTATCGTATTCGGTCATGTTGACAACAAGAAAGCTGATGAGATTCTCGAGAAGTACGTCATGAACAACGAACTCGTCGAGGGCATCATCCCTGTGAACTATGAGAAAATCTAATCATTCATTCTAATTTGGAGGACTTTATATGACAAAAATCAAAACGCACGTGCTTTGCTGCGGTGGTACCGGCTGTAAGGCATCTGCAAGCGATGAGATTATTGCAAACTTTGAAAGAATCTTGAAGGAAAAGGGCTTGCAGGACGAAGTTCAGGTCATCAGAACCGGCTGCTTCGGCTTCTGCGAGAAGGGACCTATCGTGAAGATGCTTCCTGACAACACATTCTACACACAGGTGAAACCTGAGGATGTGGAGAAGATCGTCAACGAACACATTATCAAAGGCCGTAAGGTCACAGATCTTCTGTATCTCGACCCGGAAAACAAACAGCACGTATCCGACTCAAAGCACATGGGCTTCTATAAGAAACAGCTCCGTATCGCTTTGCGCAACTGCGGTTTCATCAACCCTGAGAACATTGAGGAATACATCTCACGCGGTGGTTATGAGGCTATCGCAAAGGTGTTGTCGGAGATGACACCACAGGATGTGATCGACTTGGTCACAAAGTCAGGTCTCCGTGGCCGTGGCGGTGCGGGCTTCCCGACAGGCGTGAAATGGGGTCTCTGCGCGAAGAACAAGGCCGACCAGAAATACGTCATCTGCAACGCTGACGAAGGCGACCCGGGCGCGTTCATGGACCGTTCCATCATGGAAGGCGACCCGAACTCAATCATCGAGGCAATGGCCATCTGCGGCTACGCCATCGGCGCATCAAAGGGTCTCGTCTATATCCGTGCTGAATACCCGTTGGCTATCCACCGTCTCCAAGTCGCCATCGCACAGGCCCGTGAGTGCGGACTTCTCGGTGATGACATCCTCGGAAGCGGATTCAACTTCGACATCGAGCTTCGCTACGGCGCCGGCGCGTTCGTCTGCGGCGAAGAGACAGCTCTCATCCATTCAATGGAAGGCAAACGCGGTGAACCGACCCTGAAACCACCATTCCCGGCCGTTTCTGGTTACATGGGCAAACCTTCTAACGTCAATAACGTCGAGACATTCGCCAACATCCCGATCATCATCACAAAGGGTGCCGAATGGTTCTCAACAATCGGCTCTGAAAAGTCAAAGGGCACCAAGGTGTTCGCATTGGCAGGCCAGATCAACAATGTCGGCCTTATCGAAGTGCCTATGGGAACAACACTCCGCGACATCATCTTCGAAATCGGCGGTGGCATCAAGGGCGGACGTAAGTTCAAAGCCGTTCAGACAGGCGGTCCTTCAGGCGGCTGCTTGACAGAGAAACACCTTGACACAGCTATCGACTACGACAGCCTGATGGCAGCCGGCTCAATGATGGGCTCTGGCGGTATGGTCGTCATGGACGACACATCATGCATGGTCGCAATCGCGAAGTTCTACCTCGAATTCACATGCGAAGAGAGCTGCGGCAAATGCTCACCATGCCGTATCGGTAACAAGAGAATGCTCGAAATCCTCACCAAGATCACCGAAGGCAACGGAACAATGGAAGACCTCCAGGAACTCCGCAACCTCGCAGCAGTCATCAAAGACACTGCATTGTGCGGCCTTGGTCAGACATCACCGAACCCGGTCCTGTCAACACTCGACAACTTCTGGGACGAATACGTTGAGCACGTCGTCGATAAGAAGTGCCGCGCTGGCGTCTGCAAGAAACTCATGAGCTACGTCATCGACAAGGATAAATGTATCGGCTGCGGCAAGTGCGCAAAGAACTGCCCTGCAGAAGCCATCTCGAAGACAGACTACATCGCCGAAGGTCACAAGCTGCCTTCAATGTCAATCGACACAACGAAGTGCATCAAGTGCGGCGCATGTATGAGCGGTTGTAAATTTGAAGCCATTTCTATCAAATAAAATAGAGGAGGACACAATAATATGATTAATGTAACAATAGATAACAAGAAGATTCAGGTCGAAGAAGGCACAACAATTTTGAAAGCTGCCCGTCAGGCCGGTATTCATATTCCTACCCTTTGCTATTTTGAGTTGGCAGGAATGAATTTTGAGAACAAACCAGGTGGATGCCGCGTTTGCGTTGTCGAAATCACAAAGGATTTCAACGGCAAACCACGCCGTAACCTCGCCCCGGCATGTGCCACAGACTGCGTCGAGGGCATGGAAGTCCTGACACACAGCCCGCGCGTCATCAACGCACGCCGCACCGTCGTCGAGCTTATCCTCAGCGACCACCCGAACGATTGCTTGCAGTGCGAGAAGAGCGGCGACTGCGAACTTCAGGCTTTGGCCCAGAAGCTCGGCATCCGTAACATCCCGTTCAAAGGCGCACAGTCAACATACCGCAAGGACCAGACTTTGTCAGTTATGCGTGACGTTGACAAATGCGTCATGTGCCGTCGTTGCGAGACAATGTGTAACAAAATCCAGAGTGTAGGCGCTTTGTCAGCCGTCAACCGCGGTTTCAATGCCGTCGTGGCCCCTGCATTCGAGATGAACCTCGGCGATTCAAGCTGCGTCAACTGCGGACAGTGCGTCCAGGTCTGCCCTGTCGGCGCCCTGACATTGGTTGATAACATCTCCGACGTGATGAACGCCATCAACGACCCGACCAAGACCGTCGTCGTGCAGACAGCTCCGGCAGTCCGCGTCGCCCTCGGTGAAGAGTTCGGCATGGAACCTGGCACAATCGTCACAGGCAAGATGGCAACCGCTCTCCGTCAGCTCGGCTTCGACTATGTGTTCGACACCGACTGGAGCGCTGACCTCACCATCATGGAGGAAGGCACAGAACTCCTCGGCCGCGTGAAGAAAGTCCTGAACGGCGAAAAGGCAACTCTGCCGCTGTTCACATCATGCTGCCCGGGCTGGGTGAGCTTCTTCGAGAAGAACTTCCCGGATATGCTCGACTATCCTTCAACAGCCAAGTCACCTCAACAGATGTTCGGCGCCGTCGCGAAGAACTTCTTCGCACAGAAGATCGGCGTGAAGAGAGAAGACATGGTCGTCGTCTCCATCATGCCTTGCCTTGCAAAGAAGAGCGAATGCGCACGCGACGAGTTCAAGGTGAACGGTAACCCTGATGTCGATTTCTCATTGACAACACGCGAACTGGCTCACTTGATCAAACAGTATAACATCGACCTCAACAACCTCGAAGAGTCAGACTTCGACAGCCCTCTCGGACAGTCAACAGGTGCTGCAGTCATCTTCGGCGCAACAGGCGGTGTCATGGAGGCAGCAGTCCGTACAGCTTACGAAGTCTATACAGGCAAACCTCTCGCAAACATCAACCTCGAAGTCGTCCGCGGTCTCGAAGGCACCAAGGAAGCCACTGTTGATTTCAACGGCCTTCCGGTCCATGTCGGCGTCTGCTACGGCCTCGCCAACGCACGTAAGATGATGGAAGAAGTCCGCAACGGCAACCCGCGCGGTTTCCACTTCATCGAGGTCATGGCTTGCCCAGGCGGTTGCATCGGCGGCGCAGGTCAGCCTTACCACCATGGCAACAGCGACATCATCCGCAAACGTATGGAAGCCACATACCGTGAGGATGCAGGCAAACCGATCCGTAAGTCACACGAGAACCCTGATATCATCGCGATATACAAGGAATACTACGGTGAACCATGCGGCCACCTCAGCCACGAACAGCTCCACACACATTACTTTGACAGATCACAACACGTTGAGGCTTGTGGTGAATAATGTTGTAAACAAATAGAAAGGATATAAATATGGCAACAATTAAATTATCAGAATCAAAGATAAACTTCATCAAAGACGTTTGCAAATCGTTCCGTAATGACGGTGGTGAGGTCATCAACGTGCTTCACAAAGTACAGGGTGAATACGGCTATCTTTCGGCAGAAGTCCAGCAGGTCATCGCCGAGGAACTTAACATCCCGGTATCAAGGGTGTATGGCATCGTGTCATTCTACTCGTTCTTCACAATGGTTCCGAAAGGTAAGAACCCGATTTCAGTATGTCTCGGCACAGCTTGCTATGTCCGTGGCGCTGAAAAGGTCCTCGATGAACTGAAACGCCAGCTCAAGATCGAAGTCGGCGGCACGACAGAAGACGGCAACTTCTCGTTGAACGTCCTCCGCTGCGTCGGCGCCTGCGGTCTTGCACCTGTCATGATGGTCGGCGACAAGGTCTATGGCCGTCTGACACCTGACAAAGTCAAAGAGATTTTGGCTGAATACAAATAATAGGGTACACCTTATTAATTAATACGTAGAGCCGTCACAATGTGGCGGCTCTACATTTTTTTGTCTTTCGGTGAATAAATTCATTATTCGCCGAAAATTTTTCGGTGATTATGGCGGTTATTCGCCGAAAATATGTATTTTTGCCAAAAATATAGAGTATGTATTTGCATGAATATGAAAATTGGTGGAATTTTTCATTCGACACATCAAAGGTGATGAACAGATTGGCGGCAGTCAGAGCAATGCAGGGACGTCTGCTTGGCGAGTTGTCATCGATGGGGTTCTCATTGCAGAATGAAGCACAGTTGGCAAACATGTCAATTGAAATCGTGAAATCTTCGGAGATTGAAGGAGAGATGCTTAATCTGGAACAGGTTAGGTCGTCGGTAGCGCAACGGTTGGGCATTCCAACGGCAGGTGTGGTCAGAACGTCGAGATATGTGGATGGAGTGGTGGAGATGATGCTTGACGCCACACATAATTATATGGTACCATTGACGGATAAAAGACTTTTTGGTTGGCATAATGTTCTGTTTCCCAACGGAATGAGTGGTCTCTATGCGATAGATGTAGCTAAATATCGCACACATGTGATGCAGGTGGTTTCTGGTCCGATGGGGTTTGAGACGGTTCATTATCAGGCTGTTGAGCCGGAAAGAGTTCCTGTGGAGATGGATCGGTTTATAAAATGGTTTAACGAAAATGATACTAATGACAGTGTGTTGAAGGCGGCGATAGCGCATCTGTGGTTTGTCACAATTCATCCGTTTGATGATGGAAATGGCAGAATCGCCAGGGCTTTGACAGAGATGCTGCTGTCGAGGGCTGATGAGACGCCGCGACGGTTCTATAGCATGTCGAATCAGATACAGCTTGACAAAAAACGCTATTATGAAGTGTTGGAATCTGTTCAGAAAGGTGAAGGCGACATAACCGAATGGCTGCTGTGGTTTTTGGATTGTCTGGAACATTCGATAAAAGCCACGAGAGAGACTTTGTCGTCGGTTTTGCGAAAAGCTGAGTTTTGGGAGTCACATTCTGAAATGAAGTTTAATGAGCGTCAGAAGAAGCTGATAGACATGCTTTTTGACGGGTTCTTCGGAAAACTCAACACAGGCAAATGGGCGAAAATAGCTAAATGTTCGAACGATACAGCCCTGAATGACATAAACGATTTGATTGGCAAAGGTGTCTTGAAGAGAAACGCAGAAGGTGGCAGAAGCACAAATTATGAATT
>JAKSMZ010000059.1 GCA_024400355.1 Bacteroidales bacterium | reverse complement strand
AGGCCGCCACCGCGTCGTCGAGCAGGACGTTGCCGTCGGCGTCAACAGGAAGTGTAACCGTGAACTCCGCGCGTTCGGTCTCGCCGTAGTACTCCGTCGGCTCGCCATACACCGCGTTGAAGAGGTCGGCGATGTTGTCCTTCGCCTCGTCGAGGGTTATCACCTCGCGGGTTTTCAGCTCCGGGTTATCGCGGCGCAGTTTCACGTCATTGTTGAACTTTATGATCCTCGTTACATCGGGACTTTGCTCTATGGCCACCACAGGATTCGCGCTCCCGTTGTCTGTCTTTTCTATGTTGTTCTTCTTGCATGACACCGCCAGCGTCATCAATGCGGCGAGTGTGATAATTATATGTTTTCTCATAATTGCTAAAATTTTTAATTATTTAATTACCCGTGCCTGATCCGACACCTTTGTTATATATGTGATTTTGGGGATTTTTCGGGCGACTTTCCTTTCAGACACCCGGTCGTTCGATAAACCGGTTCCTGCCAAGTCGGAAGATGCCATGGCGAACAATGGAGGGACGTGGTTTTACCCTCAGTAAACTATTTATAATCAACACGTTGTATGACAAATCAATTTCCGTCATGGCGTCTCGGTTTTGAAAGGTCAAAGTTAAGAAGAGATTTTTTAAATGTCAAGAAAAATTTGATTTTTTAATTCAATTTTTACCTTTAACGGCTTCCCGTCTCTCAATATCTCTTTTCTCCATATCGACATCAACGCCGACAGCGACGAGCCTCTTCCTGAGGCGAAAACAAAAGACCCGGCCGCTGATGCGGTCGGGTCTTGTTTCTGCTCGTTATCTTGAAACGACTTATTCTGTGACTTCAGCCTCCACCGGGATGACTGAGACGTATGAGCGGTCGTCTCTCTTCTTACGGAATTCCACGATGCCGTCTGTAAGGGCGAACAATGTGTGATCTTTGCCCATACCGACGTTTTCACCTGGATTGTGTTTTGTGCCGCGCTGACGAACGATGATGTTACCAGCGATAACTGCCTGTCCACCGAAAACCTTTACTCCGAGTCGTTTGCTATGTGATTCACGACCGTTTTCTGAACTACCAACGCCTTTCTTGTGTGCCATAACTTCTTGATTTTTTAGGTTAATTATTCAGTGATGTTTTCGATGCTGATTCTGCTCAAACACTGGCGGTGGCCATTGAGCTTCTGATAGCCTTTTCTTCTTTTCTTCTTGAAGACCAAGACTTTGTCAGCTTTGAGATGTTCAATGATTTTAGCATCAACTTTGGCACCTTGGAGGACGGGGGCGCCAACCCTTGTGTTGCCGTCATTGTCGATCAACAACACCTTGTCGAAAGTCACTGTGCTTCCGATTTCGCCGTTCAGACGGTTGCAATAGATCTTGTCACCATTGCTGACTCTGAACTGCTGCCCTGCGATTTCTACGATTGCGTACATTGCTTTGTATTAATTAGAAATTTGAAAATTTTCGAGCTGCAAAAGTACAACAAATTTTGATACACACAACATTTTTCTGAAAATTAATTTTCCTGATGACTGCCGTTCTGAATACAACAGAAAATTCAATATTTTTCCCAATCTTAAAATTTAATTTCAATTTTTCCCCACCTGAATGAAATTTTTTGTATTTCTGCAACTGATTTTCAGTTACAAAAAATGAGCAAAAAGCGATACAAAGATTACTGATGTTACCAAAAGATTTCACGTTTACCGAGTTGGAGTCTTTACTGATACAATTAGGTTTTGAAATTGACAATAAAGGCAGAACGTCCGGTTCACGAATAAGATTTTATAATCCGGAAAAACAGATGCAGTATTTGGCTCATAAACTACATCCATCGTCAGTTATCAAGGAAAAGGCGTTGAAAGACATTGTTTCATATTTACAGGAAAACAAATTAATTTAAAAAATGGAGACATTAAAATACAAAGGGTTTATTGGCAGCATTGAGGCAGAACTCGATGATGACACATTATATGGGAAAGTTCTTGGTCTTGATAAAAAAACTCTGATAACGTACGAAGGCAAGACCTTGACAGAACTAAAGAAAGATTTCAAAAATGCGATTGACGACTACATCGAACACTGCAAGGAAAACGGACTGGAATTCCACAAGTCGTACAGTGGCAGCTTCAACATCCGCATTCCGGTTGACCTTCATGCCAGAATTGCCGCAATGGCACAATCTGAAGGCATATCACTCAACGCTTTCGTGAAGGAAAGCCTTATGAGAGCGGTCATGTAAAATTTTCCAATCTTTCCGTTTTTCATGCGCTATTATTTCGTATTTTTGCGCTTTGAAATATTTTGATTATATGGTAATCTTTTTCGAAAACCCTCAAAAGACAATCATCGCAGTACAATGCGCTGAAAATCCTTCAAGACAGGATATAACAAAATTCATTTGGCTTTTTGACAATGCAAAACAGATTGACAGCCAATCGGTTGAAGGTTATTTCTTCGGTCCGCGCCGTGAGATGATAACCCCGTGGAGTACCAACGCTGTGGAAATCACACAGAACATGGGCATCAAAGGCGTGGTCCGCATCGAGCAGTATTTTCCTGTAAAAGACGATGACAACAGCTTCGACCCTATGCTTCAGGCAAAATACCACAACCTCGACCAGAACGTGTTTTTCGTTGACCTGAAACCAGAACCGCTCAAATATATCACTGATATTGAAGAATATAACCAGAAAGAAGGCCTTGCACTCAGTCAGGAAGAGATAGATTATCTGAAAGGCATCAGCAAGAAGATCGGCCGCGGCCTCACCGACTCTGAAGTATATGGCTTCGCACAGGTGAACTCCGAGCACTGCCGCCACAAGATCTTCAACGGCTCGTTCATCATCGACGGCAAGGAGATGCCGGAGACGCTGTTCGCGCTCATCAAGAAGACCTCGAAAGAGAACAAGAACCGTCTCGTCTCGGCATACAAAGACAACGTGGCGTTCATCCTCGGCCCGAAGGTGGAGCAGTTCGCGCCGGCGACGCAGCACAAGGCCGACTATTTCAAAATCAAAGACATAGACACCGTCATCTCGCTCAAGGCGGAGACACATAACTTCCCGACGACAGTCGAGCCGTTCAACGGGGCGGCCACCGGCACCGGCGGCGAGATACGCGACCGTCTCGCAGGCGGACGCGGCAGCATCCCGCTGGCTGGCACCGCCGTGTATATGACATCATACCCGCGCAACGACAGCTCACGCGAATGGGAGGACAGCTTCAAGGAACGCCCGTGGCTCTACCAGACTCCTGAAGAACTGCTCATCAAGGCATCAAACGGAGCCTCCGACTTCGGGAACAAGTTCGGACAGCCGCTCATCAACGGTTCGCTTCTCACCTTCGAGCACTCCGAGGGCGAAGGCGGCGACTTCGGCTACGACAAGGTCATCATGGAGGCGGGCGGCATCGGCTTCGCACCCGTTGACGACAGCATCAAGGAAGACCCGGAGCCTGGCGACCTCATCATCGTGCTCGGCGGCGACAACTATCGCATCGGCATGGGCGGCGCAGCCGTCTCGAGCGTCGGCACAGGACAATACTCCAACGCCATCGAACTCAACGCCGTGCAACGCGCCAACCCGGAGATGCAGAAACGCGTCGCCAACGTCATACGCGCCATGGTGGAGAACGACAGCAATCCTGTCCGCTCCATCCACGACCACGGTGCCGGCGGTCACCTCAACTGCCTCTCGGAACTCATCGACAAGAGCGGCGGCGTGGTTTATGTTGACAACCTGCCTGTCGGCGACCCTACCCTCTCCGACAAGGAGATAATCGGCAACGAGTCGCAGGAAAGAATGGGACTCCTTGTGAATAAAGCAGATACGGAAGTCATACGCCTCACGGCAGAACGCGAACGCGCACCTTATTACATGGTAGGCGAATCAACCGACGACCAGCGGCTCCGCTTCATCCGCAAAAACGGCATCAACCCCATCGACCTCAGCCTGTCTGACTTCTTCGGCAGCGCACCGAAGACCGTCCTGACCGACACCAACATCGACTATCAGTTCAAACCCGTTGAATATAAATCCAATAAGTTCGTTCAATACCTGCAAGACGTGCTTCAGATTGAAGCCGTGGCGTGCAAAGACTGGCTCACCAACAAGGTTGACCGTTCCGTCACCGGACGCGTCGCCATGCAGCAGTGCGCCGGAACCATACAGCTGCCTCTCAACGACCTGGGCATCATGGCTTTGGACTATCAAGGCGTGCGCGGCATCGGCACCGCTTTGGGACACGCTCCCGCAGCAGCGTTGATCTCACCGGAAGCAGGCTCGCACCTCTCTGTGGCAGAGGCACTTACCAACCTCGTCTGGGCACCAATTGAAGAGAACCTCAAAGGCGTCTCGTTGAGTGCCAACTGGATGTGGCCGGCAAAGAACACCGGCGAAAACGCACGTCTCTACAGGGCTGTCAAGGCATTGAGCGACTTCTGCCTCGCCCTCGGCATCAACGTCCCGACAGGAAAAGACTCCCTGTCAATGACCCAGAAATATCCTAACGGACAGAAAGTCATGGCACCAGGCACCGTCATCGTGACGGCAGCCGGCGAAGTGACCGACGTGAAGAAAGCCGTGAGACCTGTGGTGAAAGCCGACAGCGACACCAGACTTCTTTACATCAACTTCTCAAAAGACAGCTTCAAACTCGGCGGCAGCAGCTTCGCCCAGACGTTGAACAGAATCGGCGACGAGACACCTGATGTAAAAGACACTGAATATTTCAAGCTGTGTTTCAACACTTTACAACAACTTATCGAAAAAGATCTGGTTCTTGCCGGACATGATGTCTCGGCGGGCGGTCTCATCACCACATTGCTTGAGATGACATTCGCCAACTGCGAAGGCGGCCTCAGCGTTGACCTCAGCGCATTCAACGGCAACGACCTCATCAGCGTGGCATTCAGCGAGCAGCCGGCAGTGGTCATTCAGGTCAAAGACAACACCGTTGAGAAGATTCTCAATGACAACAATATTGAATATCAAATAATTGCAAAGCCAATAGACGGGCGTGTCATCGCGTTGAAGAAAGATCAGGAGACTTACAGTCTCGACATTGACTCATTGCGTGACCTCTGGTACAAGAGTTCGTATCTGCTTGACGCAAAACAGAGCGGCGACCAGAAAGCCCGTGAGCGTTTCAAAAATTACAAGAAACAGGATCTGCGTTATGACTTCGGCCGTTTCACAGGCAAAGCCGCTGACCTTGGCATCGATATGCACCGCCGCACCCCGTCGGGCATCAAGGCGGCCATCATCCGTGAGAAGGGTGTCAACGGCGACCGTGAGATGGCGTATGCGCTTTATCTCGCAGGCTTCGACGTGAAGGACGTTCACACCACCGACCTCATCAGCGGAAGGGAGGACCTCACCGATGTCAACATGATTGTGTTCGTCGGCGGTTTCAGCAACTCCGACGTTCTCGGCTCGGCGAAAGGCTGGGCGGGCGCACTGCTCTTCAACGAGAAAGCACGCAACGCCATCATGAACTTCTACAGACGTCCCGACACGATGAGTCTCGGCGTCTGCAACGGCTGCCAGCTCATGACGGAACTGCACCTCATCTACCCGAACCACGATGAACACATCAGGATGCTGCATAACGATTCACATAAATTCGAGTCTAACTTCGTGAATGTCAATATAAGTTACAGCAACAGCATCATGCTGTCGAGCTTGAAAGGCCGTCGTCTCGGCGTGTGGGTAGCCCACGGCGAAGGCAAGTTCAACTTCCCGTATTTCAAGGACAAGTACAACATCGCGATGAGCTACAGCTTCGATGAATATCCGGGCAACCCTAACGGCAGCGACTGGTCGGTGGCGGCGATATGCTCCAACGACGGCCGTCATCTCGCCATGATGCCTCACCTTGAGAGAGCTTTCCTGCCTTGGCAGTGGCCATATTACCCTGAGGAAAGGAAGAACGATGAGGTCAGCCCGTGGATCGAGGCATTCGTCAACGCATTGAATTGGATCAAGAATAACAAGAATTGATGAGAAACGACGTCCCACCCAGATTGTTCGACCTGGTGCCATACTATATTAATAGGTATGGTGACCATCATGACTGCCTTTTTGGCGGGAAAATCAACGGCAAATGGGTAAAATACGACGGAGTGTCATTCAAGGAGATCACCGACAACATCAGTTACGGGCTTCTGAAGCTCGGCGTGAGGCGCGGTGACCGTATCGCGTTGATTTCCAACAATTGTCCGGAATGGAACATGATTGACTTCGCCGTCCAGCAGATCGGTGCCATCATCATTCCGATCTACCCGACAATCAGCCAAAGCGACTACGAATACATCTTCCGTCATTCGGAAACGAAAATAGCTTTCATATATAACAAGCTGATTTTTAATAAGATAAAAGCAATTCCAGAAGGCACTTCCTTGGTTGGGACGATTTTCTCAATCCGACCGACCGAAGGAGTGAAGCCTCTGTCGGAACTCATCGGACTCGGCAAGGCGAATCAGGACAAGACGGCTCTCGAAGACATTAAAAATGAGATAAAACCAGACGACATCGCCACGATAATCTACACATCTGGCACGCTCGGCCTCCCGAAAGGCGTCATGCTCACCCACGACAACATCCTGTCGATGGTCAGGAACCTGTGCCCCGTCTATACCGTCAACGAGACCCACGACTCGATAAGCTACCTCCCGCTAAGCCACATTTACGAGAGGGCGATAATATATTGCCACGTCTATCTCGGCACAGCCACATACTACGTTGAGAACATCGGAACGATTCTCAATGACATTCAAGACATCAAGCCAAAGTCATTTTCATCAGTGCCACGTCTGATCGAGAAGATTTTCTCGAACATCATGCGAAACGGACAAAAGCTGAAGGGACCGCAGAAGAGACTGTTCGACTGGGCGATGCTCCTTGCGGAGAGATACGACGAGACAGGAAAAGACAACGGGTATTTTTACAAGAAAGAGCTTAAGATTGCCGACAGGTTGGTTTACAGCAAGATGCGTAAGATGTTCGGTGGCAGGCTTGAGTTCATCATCGTTGGCGGCGCGTCGATACAGCCGAGGTTGGTGAAGGTTTTCAGCGCGTTCGGCATCCCGATTGTGGAAGGTTACGGCCTCACCGAGACATCACCTGTGATTGCCACAAACAGTCTGGTCACAGGCAAGATTAAAGCCGGAACAGTCGGCGAACCACTTGCCAATCAAGTCGTTAAGATTTCTGACAAAGGCGAGATCCTTGTCAAAGGCGACAATGTCTTCGTCGGATATTACAAAGATGATGAAAAGACGCGTGAGGCCATCGACGCCGACGGATTCTTCCATACCGGTGACATCGGTGAGTTTGACAATGACGGAATGCTGAAGATTACCGGCAGGATAAAGGAGATTTTCAAGACCTCGATGGGCAAATATGTCAGTCCGGCATTGCTTGAGAGCAAGATATGCGAGTCGCCTTTCATATCACAGATAATGGTAGTCGGTGAAAACCAGAAATTCGCCGGAGCGCTTATCGTTCCGAACTTCGATTACGTGAAAATTTGGTGCGAAGAGAATGGCACAGTATTTACGTCCGGCAAGGAATCAATTAAGAATCAAGATGTTATCAGCTGTTTCCGCAATGAAATCGAGAAATATAACAAGGAGTTTGGCGATTATGAGCAGATAAAGAAGTTCGAGTTGATTGACCATGAATGGACCATTGAGGCCGGTGAGATGACGCCGAGTCTGAAGCTGAGACGCAGTGTGATCATTCAGAGGTATTCCGCGGAGATTGAGAGGATATTTTCGGAGTGATTTTCACATCATCAGCTTGTAAATCATCTCGCGGTAAAGTTCCTTCTGGTCAACGTCGCCGACACCGTAACCCTTTGATTTCAAGTCAAATTCACGCAGGACAGCGATGTTTTCGACACATTTCTTTATTGAATAACGGCGTGCAGCCTCAAGGTAGTCGCTGACGAAATACGGATTCACTCCGAGGACAGCCGCAGCGCCGTTTCGACTTTTGTCGGACGAATAATGCAGTTTCAGGAGCTTGCAATAATATCCGTAAAGTATTATCACAGAAGCTATTAACGGGTTGTCTTTGGGGTTGTCACCAAAATAGTTTATGATTTGCACCGCCTTGGCGAAGTCGCCAAAGCTGATGGCTTTCTGAAGCTCGAAGATATTGAAATCCTTTGAGATGCCGATGTT
>JAKSMZ010000058.1 GCA_024400355.1 Bacteroidales bacterium | reverse complement strand
CAAACTAAACGTTATAGTTTCTCGCGCCGAAAATCCTGCTTCCGACTCTTACCATCGTCGAGCCTTCCTCAATCGCAAGCTGATAGTCGTGCGACATGCCCATTGAAATCTCTTTGAAATATTCGCAGTCAGCGAAATATTTTGCCTTCAACGTGCCGAAAATCTCTTTCAGATGATGAAACTCTTTTCTTATCTGAACCTGATTGTCGGTGTTCGTCGCCATTCCCATTATGCCGCAGATGCGGATGTTTTTCAGCTCCTTAAACGTGTCTGAATTGAGGATGTCATCGGCTTCTTCGAGGCTCAGACCAAACTTTGTCTCCTCTTCGGCGACGTGGAACTGAAGCAGGCAATCAACGACCCTGTTGTTTTTAACAGCTTCTTTATTAACAGCTTGCAGAAGATTGAACGTGTCGATGGAATGAATAAGCCTGACAAACGGAATGATGTATTTTATCTTGTTTGTCTGTAGATGTCCGATGAAATGCCAGTCGATGTCCTTGGGCAGCACCTCGTGTTTGTCGCGCATTTCGAGGGCGTGGTTCTCGCCGAAGACGCGCTGCCCGGCCTCGTATGCTTCCATGAGGTCCTCAACAGGTTTGGTTTTCGACACGGCTACCAGCAAAACTCCCGAAGGTATTGATTCTCTTACTGTTTCAAGATTGTCTTTTATCATTTGCCTCAAAATTAAAATTGTGCAAAATTAGCAAAAAAAATATTAATTTTGCAAAAATTTAGAACAATGAAAAAATACTTGGTGACACTTGCTAAGGTGTTGGTTTTCTTGATAGTGCTGTTCGAGTGGATGCGTGTGGTGTTCGCTTTCTACTATTGGCAGCTGATTGACGTTGAACAGATTCCGTACGCTGAAGTGCTCAAGAGCTTTTTGAAGTCGTTTCCGCTTGATGTCGCGACGGCGTGTTACATCATGATTTTGCCGGCAATAGCGATGTTCGTGGGTGTCTGCGTCAATAAATACACCAAATTCGAATGGATGAGATGGTACTTTTTCATAGTTATCGCTGTTTACATTCTGATTGTGATAGGAGAGATGGGAGTCTATGGCGAATGGCATACCAAATTGAATTGCAATGCCTTGCAGTATCTTAAGAATCCTGCGGAAGTGATAAGTGCGGCATCGACGACGCTTACCGTCGAGCTTGTCTCGATGTGGCTGGCATTCACTCTTATGTTCTGCTGGTGGTACGTGAAATGGATTGAACCTACCGATAAGCTTGACGACCCGAGAAAAAGTTACTGGTTTTCGTATCCTGTTGGTTTAATGCTGTCTTTTGGGTTTTTGCTGCTCGGAATGAGAGGTGGATTCAGCAAAAAAACGGTTTGCGCAAGCTCGGGCTGCTTCAGTAATTACAAACTGGCGAATGTGATTTCGGTCAATCCGGCGTACAATCTTGTCGAGAACATGATCAATGCCAAACATCTTGACGGACGTCCCGATTTCAACTGTATGGACTCGGAGACTGCTGGGAATATTACGCGTCTGACATATAAAACAGATTGTGACTCAACGGTTTATCATATATCGAAGATGGAAAGGCCGAATATCATGGTTATACTCCTTGAAAGCTGGTCGGCTGACCTAATCGAGTCGCTGGGCGGTGACCCGAGCGTGACGCCAAACTTCCATGAGTTGGAGAAAGAAGGTCTTCTGTTTACGAATATCTATGCAAGTGACAATCGTACAGAGCAGGCACAGGCGAATATCTTCAGCGGTTTCCCCGGACTTCCTCTGACCGCTGTCACTAATCATCCGGAGAAATACCATGCGTTGCCGTCTCTTCTGGAACCGATGGATTCGTTAGGGTATTATACGAGCTATTATTACGGTGGAGAACTCAGTTATGGCAACATCCTTCCGTACCTTGAACATGCAGGGTTTGATAAGATCGTGGAGCACAAAGATGTCGATGCCGGCTTCCATTCAGGCAAATTCGGCTTCCATGACACCGACATGCTGCCATGGGTCGCGAAACAGCTGACCGGACAGCCGGAGCCATTTTTTACGACGGTGCTTACCCAAAGCAGCCGCTCGCCATACGACTACCCGAAAATCTTGGAAAAACTTGAGTGGACAAAGCTCGAAAGTGATTTCATGAACAGTGCGCATTATGCCGATTTCGCGCTTAAACTTTTCATGGAGACAGCCATGACACAGCCATGGTATGATAACACGATATTCGTCTTCGTTGCCGACCACAGTCACGGGACAGAAAAGAATTATCCGTTGGAATCGTTTGAATATCACCATATTCCGCTGCTTGTTGCCGGAGAACCGTTGCAGGATACACTGCGCGGGAAGACATTCGGCAAGATCTGCAACAGTTTCGATTTCCCCGCCACGTTGCTATCGCAATTCGGTGTGAGACATGATGAGTTTTTCTGGAGCAGGAATGTGTTCAACTGCTGCTATCGCCCGTTTGCATATTTTGAACACGACGACGGTTTCGGATGGAAAACTGACGAGGGCGAGTACATATATTCAGGTCAATATGGCCCGACAAATGTCTTCCTGCCAGATGAAGCACGTGACAGCATCGTTGGACAAGGCAAGGCATTCATGCAGCATCATTTTGAGGTTTTCAACGGTTATTGATTTTTATTGACAAAAAGTTTCCGGAATATTAACAAAAATTGCTAATTTTGCACGCATAAAACAAACTATTATGTTCGAGGGATTAAGCGAAAAATTAGAACGTTCGTTCAAGGTGTTGAAAGGTCACGGCTACATCACTGAAATCAATGTGGCTGAGACACTTAAGGAAGTCAGAAAAGCATTGTTAGAGGCAGACGTCAGCTACAAGATTGCAAGAGACGTCACAAATACCATAAAGGAGAAGGCTCTTGGCCAGAAGATTCTTACGTCGGTGTCGCCCGGGCAGCTGATGGTTAAGATCGTGCACGATGAGTTGGCGGAACTCATGGGCGGTGAGCATTCCGAGCTGAACCTCAAGGGTAACCCGACTGTCATCCTGATTGCCGGTTTGCAAGGCTCAGGTAAGACGACATTCTCCGCGAAGCTCGCTAACTATCTGAAAAACAAGAAGGGCAAGACTGTCGTGCTTGTCGCGGGTGACGTCTATCGTCCGGCTGCCATCAACCAGCTGAAAGTGCTGGGCGAACAGGTCGGAGTCGAAGTGTATTCTGAAGAAGACAGCAAGAACCCTGTGCAGATTGCACAGCATGCCATAGAAAAGGCTAAGAAAGACGGGAAGAATGTGGTGATCATAGATACCGCAGGCCGTCTGGCTGTCGATGAAGAGATGATGGACGAGATCGCCAATGTCAAGAATACGGTCAAGCCGCAGGAGACTCTGTTCGTGGTCGATGCCATGACAGGTCAGGATGCCGTGAACACGGCTAAGGCGTTCAATGACCGTCTTGACTTCGACGGCGTCGTCCTCACGAAACTCGACGGTGACACACGCGGCGGCGCTGCATTGACAATACGCACCGTTGTCGAGAAACCGATAAAATTCGTCGGCCTCGGCGAAAAAATGGACGCACTCGACATCTTCTATCCTAAACGTATGGCCGACAGAATCCTCGGCATGGGCGACATCGTTTCTCTCGTTGAACGCGCACAAGAACAGTTCGACGCAGAAGAGGCCGAGAAACTCAAGAGGAAACTCGTCAAGAATGAGTTTAATTTCAACGACTTCCTGAAACAGATCCAGCAGATCAAGAAGATGGGCAGCATCAAAGACCTCGCAGGGATGATCCCCGGCATGAACAAGATAAAAGATGAAGACATCGATGAGGACGCGTTCAAGAGCATCGAAGCCATCATCGGCTCGATGACACCGGAAGAAAGGGAAAACCCGAAGCTCATCAACGGAAGCAGAAAGAGAAGAATAGCGTCAGGCTCCGGCAACGACATCAACGAGGTGAACCGCCTTATCAAACAGTTTGAGGAGACGTCAAAGATGATGCGCATGATGACAACAGGCGGGG
The DNA here is from genome assembly GCA_024400355.1 of Bacteroidales bacterium. GTDB lineage: Bacteria > Bacteroidota > Bacteroidia > Bacteroidales > F082 > Limimorpha. The sequence goes on along the minus strand of JAKSMZ010000058.1, from coordinate 4,623 downwards.
CAAAGAAGATGATGCAGATGATGCAGCAGGCAAAACGCAACCAAAAGAGATAAAAGACTAAAGATTGGAGATTTGAGATATGACAGTGTCAGAAGAAAAAATCATCGACGGTAAAGCCATCGCTGATGCAATGAAAAAAGAGATAGCAGCCGAAGTGGCAGATATGCTCGACAGAGGCCTGGCCGCCCCGCATCTCGCGGCAGTTATTGTCGGTGAAGACGGCGCAAGCAAGACTTACGTGGCTTCAAAGGAAAAAGCCTGCCATTCGGTCGGCTTCACCTCTTCGGTCTATCGCCTTCCTGAAACAGCAACGGAAAAGGAAGTCCTTGACCTCGTAGATTTTCTTAACAAGGATGAAGAAATAGATGGATATATCATACAACTCCCTCTCCCGAAACATATCGACGAGAGAAAGGTGGTGCATTCCATCAGTTACAAAAAGGATGTTGACGGCTTCACACCCGTGAACATCGGCCTCATGCAGCTCGGTGAGGAATGCTTCCTGCCTGCAACACCGTCGGGCATCGTCGAGCTTCTGAAACGCAGCGGCATAGAGACATGCGGCAAACACGTGGTGGTGCTCGGCCGCTCGAATATCGTCGGGACACCAATAAGCGTGATGCTGTCAAGAAAAGGCGCAGATGCAACAGTGACTATATGCCACAGCAAGACACAGAACCTGAAAGAGATAACACTTCAGGCCGATATTCTGATAGTAGCAATAGGGAAACCTCTGTTCCTCAAGGCCGACATGGTCAAGCCCGGCGCAGTCGTCATTGATGTCGGTATCCATCGCATACCCGACGATACCGAGGAAAAAGGCTACCGGATTGAAGGTGACGTCGATTTTGAAGAAGTCGCAAAGGTCGCCTCAAAGATAACACCGGTCCCCGGCGGCGTGGGACCAATGACAATCGTTTCATTGCTGTATAATACTTTACAGGCTCGTAAGAGAAAATAAATATGCAGATTCGTTTTCGTATGCAGCCGATGGTTCTGACGGCTGTAATGCTGGTCGCGCTGGCATTGTCCCCGAACATCGCTGCCGGTCAGAATTATCATACTTCTTCTAAAAAGGCAGTAAGACTTTACAGGAAAGCCACAAAGAAAATTCAGAAGAAAGACTATGAAGATGCTTTGAGATTCGTTGACAGATCAATAGACTGCGATGCCGGATTCGTCGAGGCGTTGCAGAGAAAAGCCAATATCGGCATTGCTGCCGGTGATGATGACATGGCAATTGAATATTATGGGAAATCTCTTGCTGCTGATTCGATGGCCTTCCCGCTGAACGCAATCAGGCTGTCTGATCTGTACAACAAAAAAGGTGAGTATTCTGAGGCTGTCAGAGTGCTGACCTGGTATTGCAGCCTGAAAAATGTTAAAGACGACCAGATGAGAGTGGCAAGGAGACTGCTTGAAAATGCGGTTTTCCGTGAGGAGGCTGTTAAGAACCCCGTTGATTTCCAGCCTGTTAATCTCGGTGAGAATGTCAATACCGATGGCGATGAATACGTCAGTCAGATCTTGCCCGACGGAAGCAAGCTGTATTTCACCCGCCGCTCAACGGAGAAAGACGCCGACGGATTCAGAATAGAAGGCGTGTATTATTCGACAATCATTGACAGTCAGTGTCTTCCTTCAGTCCCGATGAATCTAAATTGGAACAACAGGAAAAGAATGGGGGCGGTCAATATCTCTCCTGACCAGAAAAAGATGTACTTCGTTGGCATCGACTGGCTCGACAGCAACGGCAGAGGCGATATCTATGTGTCTGAATATGAAGGTGGCACATGGGGTAAGCCCCAGAATCTCGGAAAGATAGTCAACACACCTACGGTCGAATCACAACCATGTGCTGATACTGATGGCAGAAGGCTGTATTTCACCCGTTACTCAAGGGTTAATGAGACAACCGACCTGTATGTGAGCGACTGGTTTGATGGCAAATGGAATAATCCACGGGCTATTGATAATGTGAACACCAAGGGCAACGAGATGTCGCCGTTCATTCATCCCGACGGAAAGACATTGTATTTTGTCTCCGACGGACTCCCCGGAATGGGCGGATATGACGTCTTCATGTGCAAACGCAAGGACAATGGCGACTGGGGACAGCCTGTCAATCTCGGCTATCCGCTGAACACCTCAGGCGATGAGATCTCCTTCGCGGTGAGTGCCGACGGAAAAACCGGATATATATCGTCAGTCCGTGAAGGCGGCTTCGGCGGCTTCGACATCTATTCGTTTGAACTCGGTCAAGACAACAGTCCTGAGGAAGTTGAGCCGCAGCGTTTTGTCTTGCATGACATAAAGTTCAAGCTGAACAGTGCCGTCCTTGACTCATCGTCATTCTCTGTCATTGACTCTGTCGCCGGTTATCTCCTGGCTAATCCGGTGGCGAAGGTCGAGATCCTTGGTTTCACCGATAACAGCGGTGACGAACAGCATAACTCGGAGCTTTCATTGCAAAGGGCAAATTCGGTGAAAGACGCTCTGGCTTCAAGAGAAATCAGCGGAGACCGGATGTCAGCGACGGGGTACGGCGAGAAGCGTCCGCTGGTGCCAAACGACACAGAAGAGCACAAAGCGTTGAACCGGCGTGTTGAGATAAGGTTTTATTAGTCTCAGTCATTCCCCTCGCGGAAAAGCCTGTTGATGTCATCGTTGTATCTCCTCTGTATCACAGTCCTCTTGACTTTGAGGGTAGGGGTGAGGAGTCCGTTGGCTGTCGTCCATTCATCTGGGATGAACTTGAAACGCCTGATTCTTTCGGTGTCGCCGAACAAGGCGTTGATTTTCTTCACTTCAGCAGTGAGACGGTCGGTCACCTCTTTGATTTTCAATGTCTCTGCCGGATTCGTGAACTTGATGTCATGTCTCTGACACCATGCTTTCAGGAAGGAGAAGTCAGGCACTATCAAGGCCGCGGCGAATTTCTCGTTTTCACCGAACACCACCACGTTCTCGAAAAAACCTGATTCGGCGAACCTGCTCTCGATGATGTCGGGGTTGATGTATTTGCCGAGCGAGGTCTTGAAGAGGTTCTTCATTCTTCCTGTTATCTTCATCTGTCCGAACTCGTTGATGTTTCCGAGGTCTCCTGTGTGGAACCATCCGTCTTTGTCAATCACCTCGGCGGTGAGTTCGGGCATCTTGTAATAACCCATCATCACGTTGTGTCCACGGACCAGGATCTCACCCGCATCGCTGATCTTTACCTCTGTGCCAGGCAGTACGGGGCCTACAAATCCTGCTTCCCTGCCGTGCGGCGCGTTGGAACTCGTGGAGATGACAGGCGAGCATTCCGTCATGCCGTAGCCTTCGTAAACAGGCATCTTTATCGCCGAGAAGAATGCCGAGATGTTCGGCTGTATGCTTGCCGCACCCGAAACGATGATGTCGAAGTCTTCGGCACCGAGGTTCTTGCGTATCTTGCTGTAAACCATCTTGTCGGCAATGCCTAACTTGAAGTCGTAAAACCGGCTTCTGCCCTCGACCTTGTATCTCTCCGCAAGGCTCATCGCCCAGTAAAAGATTCTTTTTCTGAGGCCTTTCTGTTTCTGTCCCGACTGGCGCACCTTTGTGTAGATCTTTTCCAAAAGCCGCGGCACGCATGTCATCATGGTCGGGTGAATCTCCTTCATGTCCTGCGCGATGGTGGCGAGACTCTCGGCGTAATAGACCGACATTCCGAGATATTGATACAGATACACGAGGGTTCTCTCGTATGCGTGGCATATCGGCAGGAAACTGAATGCGCGTTTCGAGTCTTCCGACGGTGTCTGACGCAGGTTTTCAATCTGTCCGAGTATGTTTGAATGCGAAAGCATCACGCCTTTGGGCGTGCCTGTCGTGCCTGAGGTGTAAATGATGGTGGCGCAGTCTTTTGCGTCAACGCTGGCCTTGCGTCTCTCCAGCTCTTCCATATCCTCGTTTCCCCTGCCTATATTAATAAGGTCATCCCAAATCGGGTATTCGTCTTTCCTTTTCACGAAAGTGTAAACCGTCTTCAGCGACGGAATCTCATCTCTGATCTCCTCGATTTTGTTGAGGACGGCGATGCCTTCGACGATGGCAATCTTCGCCTCGCAGTTGTTGATGATGGTGCGGTAGTCTTCCTTACTTATCGTCGGGTAAATCGGAACGGTGACGGCTCCCACCTGCTGTATCGCCATGTCGAGCATGTTCCATTCGGGACGGTTGCTGCTTATGATTGCTATCTTGTCGTCTTTCTGAATGCCTGATTTTATAAACGCAAAACTTAAAATGTTGGTTGTCTCGACATATTCCTGTATGCTGTACTTCCTCCAGATACCATTCTCTTTCTTTGCGAGTGCACAGTCCTGATCGGGGTACTTTCTGATGTAAGTCGTCAGAATGTCAAAAATTCTTTTTTCTTCCATTGTCTGTTGTCTTGAAAACACTGCAAAAGTACATCGAAAAACACAACACTGAGAAATCAGGTATAGTTGTGGTTAAAAATGTTGTAAAATGACTGATATATGGTGAAAGCGCTGATTATTGTGGCGAAAAAATAAGTTACACATCATAAATAACGTAAAAAGCTGATATTTGCTGCATGAAATTTTATGAAATTTGTGGTGTTTAATCGTGGTTAAG
>JAKSMZ010000057.1 GCA_024400355.1 Bacteroidales bacterium | reverse complement strand
CTTGACTGGCTTCCGATAACGAAAAAAGAGACTGACCTTCGCGGTTGGGACGAGGTTGACATCGTAATCATCAGCGGTGACGCTTACGTTGACCACCCTGCTTTTGGCGCCGCCGTCATCGGACGCGTGCTGGAACATGAAGGTTATAAAGTCGCGATAATCCCGCAACCCAACTGGCGTGATGACCTCCGCGACTTCAAGAAGTTCGGGCGTCCGCGTCTTTTCTTCGGCATCTCCGCCGGCTGCATGGACTCGATGGTGAACCATTACACCGCCAACAAACGTCTTCGCAGCAACGATGCCTACACGCCAGGCGGTGAGGCAGGATTCCGTCCCGACTACGCCACTGTCGTCTATTCAAACATTATCAAAGAGTTATATCCCGACACACCTGTCGTAATCGGCGGCATCGAGGCTTCCCTGCGCCGCGTCACACACTACGACTATTGGTCCGACTCGCTAAAACCAAGCATCCTCATTGACTCAAAAGCCGACCTCGGGATTTACGGAATGGGCGAACCCGCAATTGTTGAAATAGCGAAAGCAATCGAATCCGGCAAGAAAATCAATGAGATAACAGATATTCCACAGACTTTCTTCTTGAAAGACAAATCACAGAAAGTCGAATCGGGATGGGACGACATCACACTTGTTTCTCATGAAATTTGTCTGAAAGACAAGAAACTTTACGCCTCAAATTTCAGACATATTGAAGAAGAGTCGAACAAGAAGCACGCCTCACGCCTGATTCAAGATATTGGCAGTCAGACGCTTTACATCAATCCGCCGTATCCAACGTTCACCGAGAAGCAGATTGACGCCTCATTTGACCTGCCATATACGCGGATGCCGCACCCGAAATACGCGAAGCGCGGCCCTATTCCGGCATACGAGATGATACGTCATTCCGTCAACATCCACAGAGGCTGCTTCGGCGGCTGCGCGTTCTGCACAATCTCCGCACATCAAGGGAAATTCGTGGCATCAAGAAGCCGCGAGTCCATCCTCAAAGAAGTCGATAAAGTGACACAAATGCCTGATTTTAAAGGCTATATCAGTGACCTCGGCGGACCGTCGGCAAACATGTACCGAATGCACGGAAAAGACGAGTCGCTGTGTGAGAAATGCGCCCGCCCGACCTGCATACAGCCTAATATCTGCAAGAACCTCGACACGAGTCACAAAGCACTGACCGAGCTTTACAAAGAAGTGGATAAGAACCCGCATGTCAAGAAGGTCACGATTGGCTCAGGCATCCGATACGACCTGTTCATGACAAACGAAGATCCAGACGGAAAGCTCGGTTACAACGAGTATTTCGAACAACTTGTGAGCCGTCATGTGAGTGGCAGGCTGAAAGTCGCACCAGAACATGTCAGCGATAACGTGTTGAGACTCATGCGGAAACCGTCATTTTCGCTGTTTTTAAAACTGAAGAAACGTTTCGACAGCATCAACGAGAAATATCATCTCAACCAACAGCTGATTCCTTATTTCATATCAAGCCATCCTGCATGCAAATTAGAAGACATGGCAGAGCTTGCATTGAAAACCAAGGAGTTAGGTTACCATCTCGAGCAAGTTCAAGACTTCACCCCCACCCCTATGACGTTAGCCACAGAGATTTATTATTCGGGTTATGACCCATATACACTGAAACCTGTCTTCGTGGCGAAAACGAAGGAAGAGAAATTAGCGCAACAAAGGTTTTTCTTCTGGTACAAACCTGAAAACCGTCAATGGGTCGCGCAGATGATGCGGAAATTCAGGAAATAGCTACTTTACGATTACGAGTCTGAATCCAGTCTGATAATCTTGATAATGAATACCTTGCTTGTAACGCGTCGTCACACGCGCATACTTTGGAGGATTGTTCCAGCTGCCGCCACGGAACACCTTATAGCCTGCACCGTAGTTTGTCCCTTCAGGATTATGGATGGTATCATTGGGTGTCTCGACATAATCTTCATACCAGTCACGGCAAATTTCCCACACGTTACCGCTCATGTCGTACAATCCGAGTTCGTTAGGTGATTTGCTTCCAACAGCCGAACATTTAGTATAACCCTGATTAGTGACAGCGACACTTGAATAGTCATCACTGCCGGCGTATTTCTTGTAAGTCGTTGATTTTCCACCTCTTGCGGCATATTCCCATTGTGCTTCCGTCGGCAGGCTGAAACGCAGTCCGGTAATGTCGTGCAATTTGTTTGTAAAACTCACAGCATCGCTATACGACACCCTATATGCCGGATAATCATTGCCAAGTCCGTATGAACTTTCCCATTCCTGAGAGGAGTCTTCACCACATTTGGTATCCATGACAGCATACCAAAGTGCCTGTGTCACCTCTTTCTTGCCGATGTAATAACTTGATAGACTCACATTATGGACCGGTCCCTCGTTATCAAAAGCCCCGTCAAGGGTGTCGCCCATCATGAACACACCGCCTTCAACATATACCAAATCACGGATCGCGTCACGGACTATATCTCTTGCGTTCTTCCTATTAAAATCACTATTCCATTGAATTTCAAAGCCATTTATGGTTTCATTAGCTATCTTATCTTTTTTACAACTAAAAAGGCCAGCAGAAATAGCGCATGCCATCACAATTAAAAATGTCTTTCTCATTTCTGAAAATTTTAGAGCGTAAAATTACAACTTTTTTCATTAAGCAAATAAATTTTTATAAATTTTTTCAACGACCTCAAACATTAATAGTAATTTTGCCGCATGATTCAGACTTTTGATACAACATTAAAGAAGGTTTTGCATTTCTGTTCATATCAAGACCGTTGTCAGTCGGAGGTAAAGATGAAGATTTCATCATTTGACATTTCATCTTCCGACAAGGAGAAAATCATGCAACTACTTATAGATGAAGGTTTTATTGATGACAATCGCTTTGCCCGCACTTTCGTGAGAAGCAAGATTCACCTGAAAAAATGGGGTGTGAACAAAATCAAGATGGCGTTGAAGCAGAAAGGCGTGAGCGATGAGGTCATTCATGGCGCGCTGTCTGAAATCGACCCAGATGTCTATCGGGATGAGCTTGTGAAACTTCTCAAATCGAAGAGAATCAATGAGCCAGACGACTTCAAGCGCAGGGCAAAGCTTGCGCAATACGGCATTCAGAAAGGCTACGAGCCGAACCTTGTCTGGGAAGTCATCAACGATTTAGAAGATTAAAACACGTTTATTCGTCGTAACCGAAGCGTTTCAGCATTGCAGTTCTCACTTCAGGCGTGCATTCCTTGGTCATCATGAGAATTTCCTCTCTCGGATAGTCCTCAAAACGCAAAAACAGCAGTCCGTCGAGAGTGTCGTTGAAATCAGGGTCAACGTTGAAACACAGGAACTTGGCATTGATTTTCAGATATTTCTTGAACAATGTCGGCATTCTGTAGTCGCTATTGCTGAGTTTCATGAGGTAGCGGTCGAACTTATCAACGGTGTCCATGTTTTTCTCCAACAGCACTGGCATGTCAACCTTGTTGAAATCAGTGACGAACGGATGTGTCGGATGCACATGCTTTGCCACCTCAGGCACCGAATGTTTCTCCTTTATATAATACACCATCATGCTCTGGTAGAATTTCGGGAACCAGCTGCTGATGCTCACAGGCCCGATGAAATAACGCATTTCTGGATACCTCAAGACAGAGAACATCAGACCCTTGAGAAGGAGCATGAGAGGAAGGATATCCTTTTGATAATCAACAGATACATACGAGCGACCGAGTTCAATGGTCTTTCTCAACTTGTCGTCGAGCTGTTCGTCGATCGAGAACAATGAATTGACATAGAATCCTTTGACTCCATATTTGTCCATTATCTCATTGCCGAGACCCAAACGATAGCCACCGGCCACCGACTGTTCCTTTGTATCCCAAAGAATGAGGTGTTTATAATAGACATCGTACTCATCGGTGTCGATGCCTCTGCCGGTACCCTCACCAATGGCGCGGAAAGCCTCTTCACGGCGGCGCCCAATCTCTTTTATTAAACGTGGAATCTTGTCATAATCAGCAAGATAGCATTCATATTCCGCTGTCGTAAACAGCAATGACGACTTACGGATTGAGTTCAATTCGCGAAGAATCACCGACGACCTTATAGGCGCATCAATCGGGACAGAGTTCCTGAAACGTATCTTGCGGCGTTCATCGTTGATATTGGCTTGAAGCGCATAGCTGCGATTTCTCAAATAAGATGCGAGCGCCTCTGGTTTTTCGTAAAGTGCAATTTCAGAAGGAAGAATAGGCTTACCTACCTTCATGATTATCTTCTTGTTACGCTTATTCAGCATCTCTTTCGGCAGACGCATTGTCGCCAACAAAGTGTGAATCTTCGACAAAACGTAAAACCAGTGTGAGTTGTTTCCGTCGAAATATACAGGAATGACCGGCATTCCCATCTTCTGGATCATTTTAGCAATGGATGTTGACCACGGAATGTCTTCCGGATAATTATGTCCGTGATAACGTGACACCTCACCTGCCGGGAAAATGCCGAGTCCGTGACCTTCCGACAGTTGTTTGATTGATGCCCTGATGCCACCGGTGCTGTTACTCCACGATTTGTTATTCTCAAACGGGTTGACAGCAAAAAACACTTCATTCAGATTGGGTATTCTCGACAAGATGAAGTTCGCCATCACTTTGAAGTCGGGTCGCACATTAGTGATGGCATCGTATAATATCAAGCCTTCGATGGCTCCAAACGGGTGGTTGCTCACCACGATGAAACCGCCTTCCTTAGGAATGCTGCTGTAATCATTCTCATTGATGTCGCATCTGACGTTGTATCTGTTAAGCATATCCTGCACAAACTCTTTGTTGTGAAGGTCAGCCGATGGAGAATACAGCTTGTTTATCTTCTTGAACCCCATGAGATTCAATGCGATATGTATGAATGGCTTCACAACTGATTTTAAATGCAGCCATTTCACGACATCATCTGCAGTAAGAATTTTCTTCATTTTTATACCCAAAAAAAATGCGTTTTTTACAGGTTGCAAAGATATGAAAAATTTAATGGATTTTGTATTTTTGCACCGAAAAAAATATTTTACGACATGAATCAATCAGAAAAAAGCAAAATCGGCAAAAAGGACGTCTTTTTGGAAGTAAAGAACTACGCATTGATAACCGTCTGTCTGTTCGTGATAGCATTGGGCTGGACGGCGTTTCTCATTCCCAACAACATGCTTGGCGGCGGCGTCAACGGCATCGCCGTAATTGTGTATTGGGTGACAGGTCTCTCGACGGGTGTCACCATTTTAGCCTTGAATGCGATACTGATATTATTCTCGCTCAAGGTGTTAGGATGGAAATTCGGGCTTAAGACGATTTACTGCATCATAGTGATGTCGGTGTTTTTCTCGCTTTTGCAGAGGTATATAACCACGCCTGTCATCACCGACAAGTTCCTTGCGGCGGTCATCGGAGGCGGCATCGGAGGATTCGCCAACGGCATCATCTTCCTCTCCGGCGGCAGCACCGGCGGCGTTGACATCATCACGATGGTGGTCAACAAATACCGCAACATCTCGCTCGGCCGTTTCACCCTTGCGATGAATCTGGTGATCATCGGGTCGTCGTTTTTCGTGCTTTCGGGCGCACCATTGGAACGTATCGAATTGATAATCTACAGTTTGGTGGGTAATTTCGTGAGCAGCTACTGCATGGACCTGGCATTCACCGGAAGCAAGCAGTCGGTGCAGATGTTCATCTTCTCGTCCAAGCCGCAGGTCATCGCCGACCGAATCGGCAACGAGATGCACCGCGGTGTCACGCTTATCAACGGGAAAGGGTGGTACACGAAACAGGACAATGACATCATCATGGTTGTGGCCCGCAAGACAGAGTGTCAGCCTGTCATCCGCATAGTGAAACAGGAGGATCCCAAGGCTTTCGTCTCCGTCAACACCGTCATGGGCGTTTATGGAAAGGGGTTTGAGGCGATGAAGAAATAGTTAAGAGAGGAAAGTTAAAAGAGGAGAGTTAAGAGAGGAAAGGCTGGCGTATGATGGATAGAACCACGTGCGCCAGCCTCTCTACTCTCTACTCTTTTAACTCTTAACTACTTGATTCCGAGTTTCTTCTTGATGTCTTTCGGGAGAGCGTCTTTGTGGACGATGCAGTTCAGGGTCTTGTAACGCACGAAAGCTTCTGATGCGTACCAGATGCCGTTGTAGTTGCCGGCGTCGCCCCATGAGTTCTTGACCATGAAGTATTCGTTGCCCATCTGGTCTTTTGCCTTGCCGTAGATGACCATGCCGTGGTCGTCGGTTGTCTCGTAGTTGTTATAGGCATCGATACGGTCCTGATCGTTGACGATGCGCTGTGGTGTAGGATGACTCATGGCTTCCTTCTGGCGGTCTGTCGCGCTGAGACCGTTCCAGTGCGCGTAGTCGGTGCCGGCCTTGTCTGATGCTGCGTTTTCAAGGTCAGGGAGGACGCAGACACCCGACATCTTGCCTCTGAGCCAGCCTCTCTCGCTGACGTCAGCACCCCATGCGATAGGATAACCTTTCTCGATGGCGTTGTTGAGGACCTGCATGTATTCGTCGATAGGCATGTTGTAAGCCGTGCCCCAGCGCCAGTTGTCCTGAACCTCGATGACGAACTGTTCGTACCAAGGCTGATGTGCGAATGAAGCGATGTTCACATAGTCGTCCATGTTGAGGCCTGTTGACTCAGCGAATGACATAGGAGTGTATTTCTTGCCGTTATATTCGAACTCCTCCGGGCATTTCCCGAGGTATGCATCGAGGATGCCGATGAGTGCGTTCTTCCAAAGCGGTTTGTGGTCTGGACCGAGCTGGAGTTTCTTGCATTTGATGACGCCTTCAACGAACGGGTCGCAGACGCTTGAGAATTCCGAGAAGTCGGAGAGTGTCTCGCCGTGCATCTGACCTGCACTCATCTCAACGTCTGGCACGAGGCCGTAGTGACGGATGGCGTAGATGACATCGCCGAATGAGCCACCCTGTGAGAAGCTGACGTCGCCGTGTGTGCGTACTGCCTTCTCGGCACGGTCTTCATAAGTCTTGTGAACGATGTACATCTCTGAGAAATCGTACTCTGGCTTGCCCATGCGGAGGAGTTCAGCCTCGAAGTAACCGAGTGTCGAATAGCACCAGCATGTGCCGGCCATGTTCTGGTCTTTCACCGGAGTGATAGGCAATTCTTTGATGACCTCAAATTTGTAGCCTTCATCTTCCTGTTTCGCTTCGCCTTCCTGTGCGAATGCTGGCATGCTCACCAAAAGAGCTGCTGCCACTAAAAAGCTTTTGAATTTCATTTGTTTGATTATTTAATTATTAAATTACTTTTAATTGCTGTCATATTCGAGATTGCCCGACTTCGCTTGCAATGACAAAATTTCGTTGTGCAAAATGGATGCTTTCACCGATACGAGCCGTCAGAATCCGAGTTTCTTCGCCATGCCGTTGCTCACGCCTTCCTTGTTGACAGTGAAGAAGATGGTGTGAAGTCTGACGAATTTCTCCGAGCAGTACCAGTAGCCTTTGAACGGTCCGGCTTCGCCCCATGAGTTTTTCACCTTATAATATTTAGTGCCGTTCTGGTCGTGGGCGATGCCGACGATGAGCATGCTGTGGTCATCGCCGGTGCTCCAGTCATCGTATGCTTTCTGGTGCATCTCATCGTCAACGGCATCGATTTCAGGCATCACCGTCTCGAATTTATAGATGCTTTCGCGGATCTCATCGTCACTCATCTTCTTGTAAGCCTTCGGGTTGCTTTCGCGGATTTTGTTGACATCATCAGTCAGGACAACGCCGACGCCAGCCTTGCGCGAGAAGCCCTTGTCGCTGACATCCTGCGCCCAGCCGACGGTGTAGCCGCTGTTGAGGGCGTTGTCGAGTTCAGCCATGAGTTCGTCCATCGTCATGTTGTATGTCATCGTGGCCGTCCAGTTGTCGGGGATATGGATGTTGAAAGGTTTGTAAAGTTCCTTGTGGGTGTACGCGCCGAGCTGCACGTAATCGTTGATGTCTAACTGATATTTCGCCGCAAACGATTTTGCATCGTACTTAACACCTTCATATATAAAGGTCTCTGGCACTTCGCCAAGATATACGTTGAGGATTTCGTCCACCATCTTCGGATAGACGTAAGGAAGCAGCTTGCCGTTCTTTCTCGCTATGACGACCTTCGCATATTCGTTGATGAGTGCGTGCATCTCCCAGTGGTTGTTGCGTTCCTCGCCGAGCACCCAGCCTGTGTAGTCGTCATTCGGCACCATGCCGTCTTCGGTGAGGGCGTGAAGCACGTCGATGACCTCGCCGCCGCAGCTGATGTTGGCGGCCTCGCCGTGCATCCTCACGTATTTCTCGAACTTTGTCTTATATGCCCAGCGGTCGAAGAACATCTCCGAGAGGTTGAGTTCAACGCCGTATTTGCGGAGCATCTCCGCCTCGACGAAGCCGGTTCCGGCGTAGCACCAGCACGTGCCGGAGCTGCCTTGGTTCTGCACGATTGTGTGGTTGACCTCAACATCGTCAACGAATTGATAGACAGATGTTTCATTGTTCTGTGCAAACGCATAGGAAGACAGGGCAAACAGCATCGCCGTCGCCATCGAAAGTCTGATTTTAATGTTTTTCATCGTGATAAAAATTCAATTTTTCAAGATTGCAAAGATAATTAATTATTAGGAATGTGAAACGGAAAGAAAATAAAAA
>JAKSMZ010000056.1 GCA_024400355.1 Bacteroidales bacterium | reverse complement strand
TCAATGATGAAAAAACAATAAAGGTGATAAACAGCAATTTCTTCATGACGTTCAGCTTTTGAATTAAAGTCGCAAAGATAAGGTTTTTTCGTACATAAATTACGTTTTTGAAAAATTATGGTTTTGTCCCTCGTGAAAAATTAGTATTTTTGCAAAATTAATTTTCAAAGGCAAAAAAATGTACGCACTTTTCAGGAAAGAGATTAGTAACTTCCTAAGTTCACTCATCGGGATAATGGTGGTAGTGGTCTTCCTGCTCATCACCGGACTTTTCCTGTGGGTTTTCAAGAGTGACTTCAACATCATGACATTCGGCTATGCGACGCTCGACAGTCTTTTCATCCTTGCGCCGTGGGTGTTTCTGTTCCTCGTGCCGGCCGTCACGATGCGTTCGTTCGCCGAAGAACGCCGCACCGGCACCATTGAGATGCTGCTCACAAAGCCGCTGTCCGACTGGCAGATCGTCGGGGCGAAATACCTTGCCGGCGTCGCCCTCGTGATCCTCGCCCTCATCCCGACATTCATCTATTACATCTCAGTGTCACAGCTCGCGATGCCCGTCGGCAACATCGACCACGGCGGCATCTGGGGTTCATACATCGGACTGTTCTTCCTCAGCGCGACATTCGTCTCGATAGGCATCTTCTGCAGCTCAATCACTAACAATCAGATACTTGCATTCATCCTGTCGGTGTTTCTCTGCGGTTTCTTCTACATCGGCTTCGACCTGATCTACTCGATGGCCCTGTTCGGGAAAATCGACCTCTTCATCCAGCAACTCGGAATGTCGGCGCATTACAGCTCCATGAGCCGCGGCGTCATCGACACCCGTGACCTGCTTTATTTCATCAGCGTGATTGTTTTATTCTTAAGCCTGACAAAACTCACTTTGTCAAGTCGCAAATGGTAGGAGGTGATATGGAGAACAAGAGAAAAAACATCAAGAAAAACGAGATTGTCTCATTGGTTATCACATTGGTAATCATAGTGATGGTTAACGTCATCGGCTCATTTTTATACACACGTTTCGACCTCACTTCCGAGAAACGGTACACACTCTCCGACACGTCGAAAGAGATTCTCAGCAACCTCGACGACTATGTGTATTTCCGCGTTTATCTCGAAGGCGAGTTTCCGGCAGGCTTCAAGAAACTGCGCAAGGAGACGAAAGAGATGCTCGATGAGTTCCGTGCTTATTCAAAATTCATTGATTATGAATTTATTAACCCGTCAGTAAGCAACGACCCGAGTGAACGTGACGAGACATATAAGATTCTTTACCAGAGCGGTCTCAACACCTACACCGCCACCATGCAGACCAACAACGGCGTGCAGCAGATCATGATATGGCCTGGCGCGTTGGTGAGCTTCCACGAGAGGGAGATAGCTGTTGACCTGCTGTCAGCACAGTCGGGACAGAGACAGGAGACAATCCTCAACAACTCGTCGCAAGACCTTGAATATAAACTCATAAGCGCGATAAAAGACATCACAGAAGGCAAGTCGTCAAGCGTGGCATTCATCGAAGGACACGGCGAGCTGAACGATGCCGAAGTGTATGACATCGCGAACACCCTCGCCCAAAAATACACCTTAAGACGCGTCTCGCTGGACGAGAAGATGACCGCGCTGACACACCGCGACTACGACCGCGACAGCAACATCGTCGTCAAGCCGATATACGACGCCGTCGTCATTGCCAAGCCGACGCTGCCGTTTTCCGAAAAAGACAAGTTCATCATCGACCAGTATGTCATGTATGGCGGCAAGGTGCTGTGGTTGCTCGACCACGTCAAGGCCGACATGGACAGCCTGAAGAGTGCCGAGTCAATGATGGGCACCACACTCGACGTCAACCTCGATGACCAACTCTTCAAATACGGCGTGCGCCTCAACAACAACCTGCTGCTCGCCTACCCTTGCGCGCAGATCGGCCTCGTGACCGGACAGGGTAACAACATGCAGAGCGTGCTGCTGCCGTGGTATTACTTCCCGCTGCTCAGCCCGGCATCACAACACCCTATTGTGAAAAACCTCGAAGCGGTGAAATCCGACTTCACCGGCTCGCTCGAGACAACGACATCGGCACCTGAGATTCAGAAGATACCTCTGCTCAAGACATCCGACTACACAAAGATCTCATCGGCACCTGTCTATATCTCGCTCAACATCCTTAATGAACGCCCCAACGCGCAGATGTTCCCGAAGAAAGGCCAGGTGACAGCATATCTGCTCAACGGAAAATTCAGTTCGCTTTACGAAAACAGACTGCCCGCCGAACTGTTGAGTTCCAATGAGATAGCGTTTAAAAACGAGAGCGTCCCGACCTCGATGATTGTCGTCGCTGACGGCGACATCACCCGAAACCAGCTCGCACAGCTCGATTTCGCGAAGAAAAACAATAAACGCGTCGGCTCGCCGTTACCCTTAGGTTACGACCAATACACGAACAATACATACGGTAACAAACAGTTCATTGAAAATGCAATCAGTTATCTCGTTGATGGCGAAGGACTTATCAACATTCACAGCCGTGAGTTGAAGATCCGTCTCCTTGACATGAACAAGATCAACAGCCGGCAGACGATGTGGCAAACCGTGAACGTCGTGCTGCCAACCGTCGTGATTGTTTTGTTCGGATTAATCATGGCATTCATCAGAAAGAAAAAATATAACAAATGAAAAAGAATACTTTAGCAATCATCATCGCCGCGCTGTTAGTCGTCATCGCCGGCGTTTTCATCTGGAACAACCGTTATCTCACCACAATCCGCGGTGAGGAGGCTGATTTCACCGTTTATGACACGGCATCCATCACAAAGCTTTTCTTCGCCGACAAACGCGACCACCGCGTGTTGCTCGAACGCACCGGAGACGGCTGGATGGTTGATAACCAGTATCAGGCATCACAGCGTCTTGTCAACGACATGCTCACAACACTCAACAGACTGAGAATCAGAATGCCTGTGTCGTTGAAAAAGTCAGACAACGTGATTACAAGAATGGCAAGCAACAACATAAAAGTCGAGGTTTACCAGATAGTGCCGCGCATCAATCTGTTCAACAGAATCAAACTCTTCAAACACGAGACGCGCACAAAAGTGTTTTATGTCGGCGACGACACACAGGACAACAACGGCTCATTTGTTCTGAAAGAAGGAGCCGATAAAGCCTATATCGTTCATATACACGGATTTAGAGGCTTCATCAGCTCGCGTTTCTCGGCTAACCCGATTGACTGGCGCGACCATATCATCTTCAACTGCAAAATGGCTGACATTCAATCCGTTAAACTTGAAATAAACAACGACCCCACAAACAGCTTCATCATCACCGAAAACGGCAGATACCAGTTCAAGATGCAATCTTTAGACGGTAAAGACATTGAATATGATACACTTAGAGTTCTCAATCTGATGTCATCATTCAACGAAGTGCGTTTTGAGTCGTTCCTCACCGATGTCAGCGGTCACCGTCGCGACTCCATCATCAGCTCGCCTTTCCAACAGAGGCTAACAGTCGTGACAAAAGACGGCGTGAGCCGCACGGTCACCACATTCAGGCTGCTGGCAAACGCCGACTTGTATGACTATGACATTGAGGAACTTGACAATCCCGAGATCAGTAAAATCGTCACCGACCCCGACCATCAGTATGCACTCTTGAGCGAAAACAACGAGTTCGTCTTGATTCAGAAATTCGTCTTCGGGAAAATCCTGAAACCGGCTAAATACTACCGGCTTGACAATCATGAACCAGTTAAAGTGGTTTCTTACAAGGAGTTAGAGACCGTGGAATCAAAGTAGTATGATTTACGACAAGATAGAAAACCTCGAAAGGTACAAGGGACTTCCCGACATTTACGAAGGACTTGTGTTCCTGAAAAATGCCACCGCTGACATCGAGATCGGGAAACACCACATCAATAATAACGTGATTGCCAATGTTTCAGAAGTCACGACAGCAGAGACCAATCCTCTTGACTATGAAGCACATAAGGAGCATTTGGATATTCATTTCCCGTTGAACGGAGAAGAACGCATCCTGGTCTGTCAGGTTGAGAATCTCGAGCAATATTCTGAGTACAAGGCCGATACTGACGCAGTTTTCTATAGAAATCCGGATGGCAAAGCCGTGGAGATAACTGTCGGGAAAGGCTATTTTGCCGTGTTGTTCCCGAATGACGGCCATGAGCCATTGCTTTGCACCGGCAAGCCTGAAAAAATGAAAAAAGTTGTCGTCAAAGTGAAAATTTAAGCACAACATTTTGTGAGAATCCTGATTTTCAACAATATAGACACTCTCAACGATGATTTCACGAGTCGTTGCGCAAGTTTCTTGCCGGAATGGAGGAAAGAGCAGATGTTCAGGTATAAATTTCCTAAAGGCAAGATACAAAATGGTTTGGCTTACGTTTTGCTGGTGCGTCTGCTGATTGATGAATGTGGCAGAGAGCACGTTTTGAATAACCTTCCGGAGTTTTCTTATAATGAACACGGCAAGCCGTTTCTGAGTAACCACCCGGACCTGTTTTTCAGTATCAGCCATTGCAACACTGCTGTGGCGGTCGGTCTTTCAAAACTGCCGTTAGGCATTGACATTGAAGATGTTACAAGATACAAAAAGAACGTCGCCGCATACGTTTCAAACGATGACGAACTGAAAAAAATCAACGGCAGCGAGCATCCGGAGTTTTCATTTATTGAACTGTGGACGAAGAAAGAAGCTGTTTTCAAATACAATGGCACCGGCATAACCGATGACATTAAAAACATCTTGTACAATACTGACTGTCAATTATATACAAAATTATTCGACAATAAATCCGTTTCCATAGCCACAAAAGAAATTCTTTCCTCTGATGTTTTCAACGGTGTTTTCGTCAAAATCAACGACTTGGATTTCATATAAGTTTTTCGGAAGGAAGGTCGGATCCGGCGTAATTTCCATGTTTTTTTGGATATCTGATTTAATTTTTCCTTTTGCAACTTTTTATTGAGATCAGACAATGTTAAATTTTATTAACATGATAATTTTTCAATTAACCATCTGAGGCACAGACATTATTTGAATATCTCAAAGAATCTTTGGAAACAAGCCGTATTTCCGGAAATCAAATGTTAAAATTTTATTAAAAGCTTATTAACAATTCTTTTTTAGGATTTCTATAATTTTTGTTTTAAAAAACAATGACAATCAATAATTTATCAACACGGCAAAAGATTATCCGTTTTTATTACGGATAAAATTTTGAGTAGTGATAACTTTGCGGTGTCAAAGAAAAAGAAATAAAATAACAGACAAAAAAATTAAAATTATGGGAACACTAAGAAATTCAGTACAATTAATCGGGCGTCCCGGATCAGACCCGGAAATCAAGGTTATCAACAACGAAGGCCGTAAGATGGCGAAGTTCAGGCTTGCCACAAGCGAGAAATACTATAATGAGAAGCATGAGCTTGTGGAGGAGACGCAGTGGCACAACATCGTGTCGTTTGGAAACACGGCGGAAAAAGTCGAGAAACTTGTGAGGAAAGGCAAGCGCATCGCTGTTGAAGGCAGCATCCAGAACGTTCAGTATGAGGACAAAACCGACAAAGCCAAGAAATTCTACACTCAGATCCTGATGGATGAGTTCATGATCATCGATTGGGCAAGTGCCGACGACGAACAACAATAGTCTCCAATAAATATGTTTTTGTAGCATGAAGGGGCCGTATCAGGACTCTCCATCCGGCCATAAATCTTTGTTTCATAATCATTTTGGTTTGCTGTTAAAAAACACAGGTTTTAGTTTTACATAATCACACATATATTTGCCCAAGGCGGAATTGTCACTCCAACATTTCATCCTTGTTTTTATGGTGATATGGTCCTGACATGCTAAAAAAGACTATCTTTGCAACGTCAAAAAAATCAAACGTTGAACATGAAAATAGTCTTTTTGGAACCGTTAGGACTTTCGGTGGAAGCCATCGGAAACGCCTGTAAGAATTTGAAGGAACAAGGTCATGATGTGGTGATTTACGCCGACAGAAGACCAGAGCTTAACATAGAACGCGCCGCCGGAGCCGACATTGTTGTTGAAAGTAACATGCCATTGCGCAAGGACTTTCTTGATGCTTGTCCGAATCTGAAGATGCTGTCGATAGCCTTCACCGGTCTTGACCACATCGACATGGAAGAATGCAAGCGTCGCGACATCCTCGTTAAAAACGCAGCCGGATATTCAACGGAGGCTGTTGCTGAAGAGACGATTTGCATGATGATCGGGCTTTACCGTCATGTCATTGAAAATGACAGGGTGACACGCAGCTGCCAAGGTCAGGCCATACTGCCAGGCCGTGAGATTGCGGGAAAGACCGTCGGCATCATCGGCATGGGTGCCATCGGACAGCGCACCGCTGCATTGGCGCAGGCCTTCGGGTGCCGTGTCATCGCTTGGAACCGCACAAAGAAAGAAGTGCCAGGTGTCACTTTCGTCGATAAGGAAACTCTGCTCAAAGAATCAGACATTGTGGCATTGCACATCGCGCTCAACAACGAGACACGCGACTTCCTGACAGCCAAGGACTTCACCCTGATGAAGAAATCGGCAGTCATCGTCAACGCAGCACGCGGGCCGGTCGTCAATACCAACGATCTCGCCGAAGCACTCAAAAACGGCACCATCGCCGGCGCGGCACTCGACGTCTATGACGGCGAACCACCACTCAAGAGCGACAACCCGCTGCTGACAGCACCAAACACAATGCTGCTGCCACACATAGGTTTCGCCACACACGAGGCATTTGAACTGAGATTGGGCATAGTGGTAAGAAATGTTGAAGAGTTTGTAAAATAATCCGGCATCAGTGAACATTTTGGAAGTTAAACGTTTAATACAAGTAAACATAATAATTCAAAGAAAATGAAAAAGACATTAACTATCATTGCCCTATTGTTTGCCGGAATGACAACATTCGCACAAAAAACGAACATCGGCTACGAGAGTCTTCCCAACGAAGCCAAAGATTTTATCAACATCAATTTTCCGGAGACGACACCTGTGGTCATATTGAAGGATACTGAAGCCTTTGACATAGAATATGAGGTGAGATTCAATGACGGCATGAAAATAGAATTTAACAAAGACGGCGATTGGGAAGAGATAAAAAACGAAATCAACTGCCTGACTTTCGGATTCCTTCCGGAAAATATCGGAAGCTATCTTGAGAACAACCACAACGGATTCTGTGTCAAAGAGATAAAACGTGAGTTCAAAGGCTTTAAGGTCGAACTGGCCAATGACATTGAAATCATTTTCGACAGGAACGGAAAATTCAAGAGATACGACGACTGAGTTTTATGGATTTATGCTCGCATACTGCGGGATTAACATTATATGAACAGTAAAGTTAAAGGCACTATAGCTGGTGTCGTGGCGGCAGTGTGTTACGGCACCAATCCGCTGGGAGCGAAATTTTTATATGCCGACGGCATTAACACAAACACCGTTTTGGCGCACCGTTTCGGAATAGCGATGATCATTCTTAGCATCATCATGCTCATCAGGAAGATGTCGTTTAAAATCACAAAAAGGGAACTCGGAATCTTAGCTTCGCTCGGGGTTTTGTTTGCTGTGTCATCAATGACGTTGTATTCAAGTTTCCTGCACATGGACGCAGGCATAGCCTCAACGCTGCTTTTCGTCTATCCCATGATGGTCGCGCTCATCATGACGATATGTTTCAAGGAGAAACTGACTTGGGTGACGGTGACTTCCATACTCCTGGCATTCGCCGGCATCTTCATGCTCAACGGTGCCAACGGCAAAGGGACACTCAATGCCATCGGAGTAATATTAGTCATGGCTTCATCGCTGACATACGCC
Organism: Bacteroidales bacterium; assembly: GCA_024400355.1. Classification (GTDB taxonomy): domain Bacteria; phylum Bacteroidota; class Bacteroidia; order Bacteroidales; family F082; genus Limimorpha. The sequence goes on along the minus strand of JAKSMZ010000056.1, from coordinate 1,000 downwards.
GTTTACATAGTGATTATCAACAGGACACAAATAAAAATGTCGTCTGTCAAGCTGACGTTTTACGTGCTTCTGTTCTGCGTCTCGTGCATCATAATACACTCGTTCTTCAGACCTGAGACGCATCTCATGCTATTGACGACACCTCGCCAATACGGTTTTGCCTTGATGCTCGCCATTGTCCCGTCGATTATGGCATTGGTACTCATGGCGGTATCAATCCGCAACATAGGATCGACACCGTCGGCAATCCTCGGCGCCCTTGAGCCATTGACAGCCGTCATGATTGGCATCTTCGTGTTCAAGGAGGCTTTCACGCTTCGACTTGCCGGCGGCATCGTTTTGATTCTTTCAGGGGTTCTGCTGATTATTCTTGGCAAGAAGAGTAATTCTTCTCAGCAAAACTCCAATTGACAATGTGCCAGAACTCTTTAAGATAATCAGCTCTTACATTCTGATAATCAAGATAATAGGCATGTTCCCAAACATCACAGCACAGCAGCGGACAGACGTGTTCAAACACGAGAGGGTTCTTGGCATTCTCGGTGCGCATGATCGACAATGAGCCTTTGTCGTCGCTGACGAGCCAGGTCCAGCCGGAGCCGAAGAGCGACACGCTCTGCTTGGTGAAGCTTTCCTTGAAGTCGTCGAATCCGCCGAAGTCACGCTCGATGGCCTTCATCAGCTTGCCCGACGGTTTCGTCTTAGACTTGCTTGCCGGAGTGAGACAGTTCCAATAGAAAGTGTGGTTCCACACCTGCGCCGCATTGTTGAAGATAGCACCATCGGAGTTTCTGACGATCTCCTCAAGGCTCATCTTCTCAAACTGCGTATTGGAAATCAAGGCGTTAAGGTTCTTTACGTAGGCAGCGTGGTGTTTCCCATGATGGAACTCAATTGTCTTTTTTGAGATATGCGGTTCCAGCGCATCATTCTGATAAGGTAATTTAGGTAATTCAAACATAGTGTTATTGTTTTTTGTGAAAGGAAAACAAAAAAATAA
>JAKSMZ010000055.1 GCA_024400355.1 Bacteroidales bacterium | reverse complement strand
GGATATAGATGCCAGGCTCGCACGAAAGCACCATGCCCGCCCTGAACGGCTCGTATTTGTCGAGGTTGTCGTGGCAGTCTAAGCCCACGTGATGCGCCATGCCGTGCATGAGGTATTTCCTGTAAAGCGGCTTGTCAGGGTCTTGACTGTCAACGTCTTGCTGGGTGAAAAGTCCGAGTCTTATCATCTCTTTCTCCATCAGGGCGTATGTCGTGCGGTTGATTTCATCAATGGTGTGACCGACCTTATAGAGTTTCGTGATTTCTTTCTTGACTCTCAAAACGGCTTCGTAACATTCTTTCTGACGTGGCGTGAATCTGCCGTTCACCGGAATGGTGCGGCTCAGGTCTGACGCATAATTGTTGTACTCGCAGCCCATGTCGAAGAGCAGCAAGTCGTTGTCGTTCAACACGCTGTCGTTTTTTGAGTAATGCAGGCAGCAGGCGTTTCTGCCTCCCGCGATGATGGGGTGGAAAGCGTGTCCCGAAGCGTTGTTCATCTTGAAGATGTATTCCATCTCGGCCTGCATCTCGTATTCGTAACGTCCTGGTCTTACGGTTTTTACGCAGTGCAGGAACGCTTTTCCGGTGATGTCGCACGCGTGTCTCATGACGGCAATCTCCTCTTCCGACTTTATCTTGCGCAAGGCGTTTAATACAGGTGCCGAACGCTCGAATTTGTGAAGCGGGTATTGCTCCATGATTTCCTTCACGAAACGTTCCTGTATTGTCACGACTTTCGTCTCGAAACGTGAATATTCGTATAGGTTAAGATAAACTGTTTCTGCATTGAGAATCAATTCCTTGAGGATGTCGTTGAAGCTGTCGGCGTACATCACGTTTTTGCAGCCCGACAGTTCTCCCGCCTGTTTTGCGTCGAGCATCTCCCCGCGCCAGATGGCTTTTGTCTCGCTGTAAGGCTCAACGAAAAGTATCTCTCGCATCGCTGGGTTCGGGTGGTCGGGAAACAGTATCAGAAACGCGCCTTCGCGGTCGATTCCGGTGAGATAAAAGAAATCGGAGTTCTGACGGAAAGGATAGCACTGATCGCCGTTCCTCGGCATCTCTTCGTTTGCCGTGAAGACAGCAACAGAGTTTTTCGCCATCATCGAAGCAAAATTCCTCCGGTTTCTGACAAAAAGAGTATTTGGTATTCCGTTGATAGACATATTTTTAAATTAAAAGTGCTGATGTAAGACCACATCAGCACCATTTGTTGTTAGTCGAGCAGTCTGAAACCAAGTGTTACCATGAACATGTTCTGCCTTGTGTTGTCAAGGTGAATTGTGCCGTTGCTGCTGCCGAAACTCCAATTCACGTCGTCCTGACCGAAGAGGTTGGAAAGTCCGAGGCTATAGCTGATGTCAAGTGTCAGACGCCATACGTCAATGCCGGCGTTTATTGCAGCGCCCCACGTAACCTTTCTTGTCTCAATTTCATTGATGTTGAATGCTTTCCCATTGTTGTCAGACTGTTTCTGTCCGACAAGGAAATATGCCACCGGACCGGCACAGAACCGCGCTTTCAAAAGGCTGCCGTCGAGCATGTAACCAAGGTAAATCGGTAATGAAAGGTTCTGTTGGTTCAATGTTATTTTCGGGTCGAAGTTTGTCAGGCTGACACCTTCAAGGTTAAACACTTTCTCGCTTTTGAAATACATCAACTCCGGTTGAATGACAAAAGCACCGAAATTGGCGCGGACGAATACGCCTGCCGTCCAGCTGTTCTTGAAGTTGTATTGCATGTCAACTTTTTTAAATGACAGAGTTGCTGCCTGATAACCGATCTTTGGTCCGAGGCTTATTCCAAAACCTCCCGCCTTTGCTGTCGTGAAGCAAAGGACTAATGCTAATGATAGTAATAACTTCTTCATATTTTTAAAATTTAAAACACACAAAATTACTAAAATTTTTTAAACGCAAAATAATTATTCGCAAATTCAAAAAATATGTATTTTTACAGAAACAAAAAAATTCTGTATGAAACGGAAAATTTTATTATTTGCTTTTGCTATATTATTGGCAAACAATGTCTTAGCGCAATACCAAGAATACCAACTCGGATTGATGGCACAACCAGGATACAACTGGTTGATGGTTTCTAACGAAAATATCTCGAACGTCAAAAACAGATTCAGCTATAAGTACGGCCTTTTCGGCTCTTTTTATTTCAACGAAAACTACGGCTTGTCATCAGGCGTGTATATGCTTACAAACAGTTCAAGCTATGATTTTAAATATGACAAGGATGGATTTATAATGAAGTATAATCATGATTTCAGAAATTCCTACTTGCAGGTTCCGGTCTTGCTGAAATGCCGTACCGACTTGATTTCCAATAAATTCAGAGTTTTAGGCGAGTTCGGAGCGGGATTTGATTTCCTGATTGACCACAAAGATGCTTACAGAAGTCTTGACGGCACCTCCAATCATTTTAATGTGAAATACAGGACATTCGGCACCTCTTTGGTGATAGCTCTTGGTACAGAAATCCTCATTTTCAAAAACAGTGGTTTACTGTTTAAGATCGTTTATGACAAGAATTTTGTCAATATGATCAAGGATACTGACGAGACAAAAAATTATTATTCTGCCATGAAAATGACAAATTTATATTTGGAAATAGGCTTTTTCTTTTAAAAATCATGAAGATAACTTTAGCGCAGAAAAATTTTTCAACAAATGATATTGAGCTGAATGTCAATAAGATAATTGACGCTGCTCATGAAGCCAAAGGCTCAAGCCTTGTGATTTTCCCGGAGTTTGCAGTATGCGGAATGAATCCTTACGGGCATCTGTCCGATGATGGGTTTGTCGGGAAATGCGAAAAGGCGTTGGACAGAATCGCCGCTGAATGCGAGCGCGTCGCCGTGCTGCTCGGCTGTCCGGTGAGGAACACTTCCGGAAAGGGAAAACCGTTTTACAATGCCGCTGTGTATTTGTTTCAAGGACAACGTAAGATATTTAAAAAGAAACAGTTAGGACTTTCTGACAAGCGCGAATTGGAATATTTCGAGCCATCAGATGAGAATGAGGTCCTGCAAGTCGGCTGCCATAAATTCGCTGTCACAATCGGAAGCGACATATATAATATAGGTGATGACGAGTTGCTGATTCAGAACCGTGTTGATGACCTGATGCCGCTCGCTCCAGACGTGATTGTGAATATCGCATCTGAAGTTTTTGATTACCAGAATATTAGAAATAGAATAAGTGGATTGAGGCAAAATGTCCTGAAGACGGAGAGACCTCTGGTCTTTGTGAATAATGTCGGCAGAAACGAAGATAAAATCTATGACGGCCATTCGATGATTTTCGGTTACGAAGGCTATGTCGTAGCTTCGAACCCTTTCCTTCAGGAAAAAGTCAACGATGTGGACCTTGTGTGTCTGATATCAATGAAACAAACTGACATTCAAGATGTTCCATCAAAAGAGGAGCTGGAAAACCTGGCTGATAAGCTTTGAATTGTTTCAAATGCCTGTCAGTTTATAGCCTGTCCAAAACGGTCAGGATGAGCTTCTCCATTGTCGGGTGATAGTTCGGCGAGAACTTCTCAAGAACGCGGTTCGCTGCTATCGCACATACTGTCAATGCGTTGTGTCCCAATATCTTAGCCAACAGAAACAATGCTGATGACTCCATCTCGAAGTTGCTGATTTTCCATTCTTTGAACCTGAACCTCTCAATGTCTTTATTGATGTCCGGATAGTTGAGTTCAGCGCGGATGCAACGTCCTTGCGGGCCGTAAAAGCCTGGCGATGTGGCGGTTATGCCTTTGTGGAAACCTTCCGACAACCGGTCGAAAAGTTCCGCCGACGATTCAACGATATATGGCTTGGGCAAGTCGGCCGGATAATTCATGTCTTTGATGAAAGCATTGGTCATCTCATTGTCAATCACCGACTTATAGTCTTTGTAAAAATAAGCGAGGCCGTCTAATCCAACGGCGTAACGTGATGCGACGCAGGTGTCAACGTCAATGTCTGCCTGAAGTGCGCCGCTTGTGCCGATGCGGATAAGATTAAGGGTGCGGTGTCCGGCTTTGGGAATGCGTTTTTCAAAGTCAATGTTGGCGACGGCATCGAGCTCGTTCAGCACGATGTCAATGTTGTCGGTGCCCATTCCAGTTGACAGAACAGTTAAGCGTTTGTCTTTGTAAGTGCCTGTATGTGTGACTATTTCGCGATTGCTTCTTTTGTATTCGATATTGTCAAAATGTTGCGAAACCATTGGCACACGATCAGGGTCACCGACTAAAATAACGTTGTCGGCAAGCATTTCCGGAAAAAGATTGAGGTGATAAATGGCTCCCTCTTCATTGAAGACAAGCTGCGAATTAGGAATTGGTTGCGTATTCATTTCTAAAAAAATTTTTACAAAAATAACGCAAATTTGGTTTGAAAAGTGCCCGAATGTTAAAAATTGTAAAAATCGTAAAAGTTCGGATTTTAATGCGTAACTTTGCGGCCTGAATGTTTAAGTTTTGATTTAAAATGAAGACGAATAACGATTTCGTAAAAGCGAAGATAATCTCCATCGGTGATGAGCTGCTCATCGGTCAGGTGGTGAACACTAATGCTTCATGGCTCGGTAACAAACTGACAACCAATGGAATACAGGTAATATCAACATTAACCGTCGGCGATGGCGAGAAAGATATAATGGATGCGCTGACAGCTTGCTCGGATGTTGACATAGTGGCAATCACGGGCGGACTTGGCCCGACTGCCGATGACATCACGAAACCTACGATGTGCAAGTATTTCAACACCGAACTGGTTTTTTGCCAGGATGCGTACGATAACGTTATGAGTATCTTTAAGTTGCGTGGCTATCCTATGAGCAGGCGCAACGAAGGCCAGGCGTATATCCCGAAGGCCTGCAAATATATTCCAAACCGTTATGGCACAGCACCTTGCATGTGGTTTGAAAAAGGGAAGACGGTTTATGTGTCAATGCCTGGAGTGCCTTTTGAAATGAAGAATGTGTTTGAAAAAGAGATACTGCCGATGCTTCTTGAACATTTCAGGGTGACACCTTATTTGAGCAAAGTGGTCATGACAACAGGTGTTGGCGAGTCGTTTCTGGCTGATAAGATTAATGACTGGGAACAGCATCTGCCCGACTTTCTTTCGTTGGCGTATCTTCCGCAATATGGCATGGTGAAACTGCGTCTCGACGGGCGGCATCCGGATAAAGCCTTACTGAAAGAAACAATTGATAATGAAATAGATAAACTCGTTTCCCTGATTGGTGAACATGTCTTTGGCTATGATGAGGTTTCTATTGCGGAAGCTGTTTTCGGGATTTTAAAATCAGAAGGAAAGACAGTCGCTTCAGCTGAGAGTTGCACTGGCGGAACCATAGCCAAGATGATTACAGCCATTCCTGGCAGCTCGGCGGTCTTCAAGGGGACTGTTGTCTCATACGCGACCGAAGTCAAAGAGAATGTGTTGGGTGTCAGTCATTCAGATGTTGAAAAACACACTGTCGTGAGCCAGCAGGTTGTGGAACAGATGGCGGTGGGCGTGCGCAGTCTGTTGAAGACTGACTACGCTGTCGCAACGACGGGCATTGCCGGCCCCGACGGCGGAACGGAACAGACTCCTGTCGGGACAGTGTGGATCGCCGTGGCGACTCCAAATGGCGTCGTGTCGAAAATCAACAATTTCGGCAAGGACCGCGGCAACAATATCGAACGTGCCTCAATAACCGCATTGGAAATGTTGAGACAAGAATTGATTAAATGTAAATAATCGTCAAAATGAAGAAAATATTAATATTCATACTCGGAATTGCTCTTGTATCTTGTTCTGATTCAGCAGGATACAAAAAGAAAATAAATGTTGACTGCAGCAGTTGCAAGCCTCAGGAACTCAAGATAAAACAATACAACAAGGCACTTTTCGCCCTTGACACATCCAATTTTGCCGAGAAACTCAAAGATTTGCATAATGTGTTTCCAGAGTTGATACCTTCTGTCCTTGACGAAGGACAGATCCGGTATATGAAAGATTTCGTTACGGACACTTTCTGTTTGAAAATCAATAAGATGGTGGAAGAATCTTTCCCTGACATTTCGCTGGTTGAGGAAGAGGTGAAGTCGGTTTACCGGCATTTCAACTATTATTATCCCAATGTGCCTGTTCTGCCGACATATACATACGTCTCCGGAATTGACATGGCGACGGGGCCTGTGCTGGTTGCGCCTGATTGTGTGATGATTAGCCTTGATTATTATCTGGGTAACAAAGACCTGGTGTATGATTACATAGGTATGCCGAGGTTCATGTCGGTACGTTGCCAGCCGGCAAGCCTGCCGAAAGACCTGGCTAATGCGTTGTATGACAAATATCTGCACCAGAAAATTTTTACAAAAGACGCCCTTTCGGAAATGGTTGAACGGGGGAAGATGTATTATTTCATTGAGGCGATGGTGCCATCTGTCGCCGACTCTGTCTTGCTCGGCTATTCCTCGAAACAGATGCAATGGGCGCAGGATAATGAAGGACAGGTCTGGGCATCTGTAATAGGAAATAAGATGTTGTACAGCAATAACTTAGACATAAAACGCACGCTTTTCGGAGAGGCTCCTTTTACGGCTGCATTCTCAAATGATGCACCGGCGCGGCTCGGTGATTTCATCGGGCTGCAGATTGTGCGTTCGTTTATGTCTGTCAATGAAATACCGTTGGCTACATTGTTGGAGATGACCGACGAGCAGGAGATTTTCCAGCGGTCGGGGTATAAGCCATCGAAGAGATAAGGATGAAATGACAATCGCGGAGATGCATGGAGAGCGTCTCTGCATGACACAGTCTTGCTAACTGCTTGACTGACGGTAATTTGGTTTGCGCGGACACCGTTGCTTTGGCCGTGCAGTGATGGTATTGTCATTTTATTTTTAAAGATATGTTAGTAAAAACTTATGGTAGTGCCTTGAATGGCATTGACGCAATCACAGTAACAATTGAAGTGAACATCGATCGCGGGGTGCAGTTTTTTCTTGTCGGACTGCCCGACAGCGCGGTGAAAGAGAGTCAGCAGAGAATTGAATCGGCATTGAGTAACAATGGGTTGAAATATCCGAAACGGAAAATCACAATCAATATGGCACCGGCCGACATCAGAAAGGAAGGCTCACATTACGACCTTCCGCTGGCAATCGCCATCCTTGCAGCATCAGAGCAGGTGAAAGGCGAACTGCTTGACAAATACGTATTGATGGGCGAGCTGTCACTTGACGGCAGCATCAATCCGATTAAAGGCGCGTTGCCAATCGCAATCAAGGCGGCGGAGGACGGCTTCAAGGGAATTATCGTTCCGAAAGCAAACGCAAAAGAAGCCGCTGTCGTTGAAGACATCGAGGTTTACGGCGTTGAAACGATAATGGACGTCATCAACTTTTTCAATGGTTTTCAACATGCTGAGCCGACGAAACTCAGCATGGAAGACGAACCTGACGGCGACTTTTACGATTTCGACTTCGCCGACGTGAAGGGACAGGAGAACATCAAAAGGGCGTTGGAAGTGGCTTCCGCCGGCTCGCACAATGTCATTTTGATTGGTTCTCCGGGTTCCGGAAAGACTATGCTGGCGAAACGTCTGCCGAGCATCCTGCCGCCGATGACGCTGAAGGAGGCGTTGGAAACCACTAAGATACATTCTGTCGTCGGACTGCTGGCACACGATGTCTCGCTGTTGAGGACGCGTCCTTTCCGCAGCCCGCACCATACGACGTCGTATGTCGGGCTTGTCGGCGGCGGCACTTATCCGCAGCCAGGCGAGGTGAGCCTCGCACATAACGGAGTGTTGTTCCTGGACGAGTTCGGCGAGTTTAAACGCAACGTCCTTGAGGTTCTCCGTCAGCCGATGGAAGACCGTGTCGTGACGATAGCGCGGGCGAAACAGACAGTCGAGTTCCCGGCGAGTTTCATGCTTGTCGCCGCGATGAACCCTTGTCCGTGCGGCTATTACAACCACCCGACGATGGAATGCACCTGCAAGCCAGGCGCTGTCGAACAGTATTTGAACCGGATTTCAGGACCTATTTTAGATAGAATCGACCTCCATGTCGAGGTGACACCCGTTCCTTTTGAAGACCTCACTAAAATCAGGACAGGAGAGAAAAGCTCCGTTGTCAGAGAGCGTGTGGTGAAGGCGCGGATGATACAGACACAGCGTTTCGCCGATGTGCCAGGCGTTCATTGCAACTCACAGATGACCACGAAGCTCATACAGCAATATTGCCAGCTCGACAAGGAATGCAGCGCACTGCTGAAGAACGCAATGGAACGTCTGAACCTCTCAGCCCGCGCATACGACAGAATCTTAAAAGTCTCACGCACTATCGCCGACCTCGACGACTCATTGGAGATCAATGCCGGGCATTTGTCGGAAGCTATACAATACAGGAGTCTGGACAGGGAAAACTGGGGAAAATAGACCACGAAATTCGTGGTAAAAAAATCTTTGTTGTAAAAAAATGAAGATTTTTGTTCGCGGTATCAAAAATTAGTGTAATTTTGCCGCCGCTATGATAAAGTGTATTGCGAAATATGGCTTGGTAGAAGCCATGGCGCATGTTTTTGCGCCATGGTGTCTTATTGGCACCAGATTATCCACACGAATTAAGAGTCTGATACGCGGATTCCTGAATGGAGTGGCGCGGCCGTTGACTGTCTGTCAATGGCCTTTTGTGGTTGTCAATACATGTAATCACGCATTTGTTTCCCACCAGAACATATTTTGCATTTGCGGATCCTTTCGCATTTCATTTCACTTTCTACCGTCCGCCGTGTGGTGGGAGCGGCGGGCCTTTTTTCACCTGATCACCTGATCACCTAATTACCTAATCACCTAATTACCTGAATACCTAAATAACTAAAATAACCAATTAAAATAAAGGAGAG
>JAKSMZ010000054.1 GCA_024400355.1 Bacteroidales bacterium | reverse complement strand
ATACTGCCGCGTCCTATGACGGCTGTAACTTTCATTGCGGCAATATCTTTGGCTGATGCTAACCTTAACGTGTCTTCCTCAATACAATCTCCAATCCACGGATATTTGTAGTTTACAATGTCAACTTTCACATTTGCAACATTGAAAATGTTGATGTTTGTTGTTAACTTCAGAGGGGTGACCTCTCTGATGGAGGCCAATGCAGTTTGAAGTTCGGATGAGTCACATTCAACGTTGCCAAATAAATCAAGATCAATGGATTTGCGATGCCCAATCTGCAGCGCAAGTGCCGTGCCGCCAACCAATCTTGTTTCCTTTAATTCAGGAAGTTGCTGCAATTCTTTTAGAAGTTCCAGTGTTGCTGGTTCGATTGTCTCGTAGTGTAGCATCTGTAATCCTCCTTTGGGGTTTTTGAAATAGCGGCTATGAAAGACAAGGCTCTTGGCTCAAGTTCACGCAGTTTCATCGATATTTCGGTTATTTTTTTCAGTCCGTAATAAGAACGGAGCAGTTTCCAATCGTCAATCAGTCCGTATTCCAAAACACGCTGGACAACGTATGGTGCATGTTTTTGCATGTCAATGTCTTCAATTTTTGTGTCCCAAAACAAGTGTTTGGAGAATTGGTATCTGATATCCATTGTTTTAATTTTGACTGCAAAATTACAAATATTTTTGTGTCGTATATGTCATTTTGCAGTTTTTTTCATGTATGCTCCATGATTATCTTAAATCCCCGACTTGCACAAACAGAAACAGAACGTACTTCCTACAGGATACGTTCTGTTTTTAACTCACAACAAATTAAATTTCAGTTCCTTACCAATCGACTTTCTGTCGTTTCAGCGGCATCGTCATACATCTCGCACCGCCGCCGCCACGTGACAGTTCATTGCCTTGGAACGCCACGACGCAACGCTGATAGTCGTCAACGTTTTTCTTTCCTGATGCGACATCAGCCGCGTCAAGAATCGTGAATCCGTTCTGACCTAATGCGTTAATCGTGTTGTAGTTGCGTGCGTAACCCAAGACTTTGCCAGGTGCGAAGGCGAAGAAGTTGGCTCCGCTGTGCCATTGCTCGCGTGCTCCGGCATATTCGTTGTCACCGCCACAGAAAACCGGTTCAAGGTCCATGCCGAGTTTGCGCAGGGCATCAATGAGATTCGTCTCTTCGGTAATCTTTGTATATTCGTGATCCTTCACTTCAATATGTACTGTCTTGAATTTGCCGCTCATTATCACAGGCTTGAATGCCATGCAACGGTCTTTGTCAAGCAACGTGAACACCATGTCTAAATGGATGAATGAATCAGGCTCAAGCGGCAGTTGCTGCATGATGAGATGACGTACTCCGCCGAGGCATCTGAGATGCTCCACCATGGCGTCGATGCCCTCACGGCTCGTACGTGCGCCGCAGCCGCTCAATATGATATCGTGACGGGCTATCTCCACATCGCCGCCTTCAACAGAGCCGATGCCGTTCATGCTGTAGCATTCTATCGGATGTGTCACCTTTGTGTCGATGATTGATGAATTTCTGAAAATGGCATCAAGTATCAATGTCTCGCGGTCACGGACAGTGGTGGCCATTCTGCTGATCATCACGTTGTTATACATCGTGAACGAAGCATCTCTCATGAAAAACAGATTCGGGATGGGAGGGAAGAGGAAACGTTCCGAGAAATTTTTGTTATCATAGCCCTCTATCAAGACTCTCGCAAGCTCTTCCTCATCAAGTTTATTGAATAACTCAATGAAATACTGAAGGTTTTCCCTCTCGCAGATTCTCTTGACGAGGTCTTCCTTAACTTCTTTTTTCTTTAGAATATCAACAAGCAGATCCTTGAAATACAACACATTAGCAACCTTGTTCAAGGTTCCTTCAAAGTTCTTGTAATTCTCTTGGGCTTCCTGATAATTCAAAATGTCACTGAAGAGGAATTTGTGTGCATTCTCAGGCGTCATATTTTCAATCTCACGACCTGGTGCATGCAATATGACATATTCTAATTTTCCTATCTCTGATTCAACGCAAGGCTTAACACATCGGAAATAATCCATAAAATCTTTTTTCGTTCAACAATAGGGGACTTCCATCCCCGAAATTTCAAGTTGCAAAATTACAAAAAATTGGTTTGATTTCAATCAAAAAACAAACTTTTTCTTTGTTTGTTTGAGCTGGAAACAAAATACTAATAAAGTTCAATGAACTCGTAGCCGTTTCCCATCGCATCGAGGAATTTTATGAAATCGTCTTTTTTGATGACACATGTCGCCGTGTTGTCATTTGGATGGAAACTCAACCGTTCGGCATTGAGCAGGTTTTTGTCAATGTACAGATACACATGATGTTCCACGTCGTTGATGATGCCGAAAGGGGAGACGCTGCCTGGTTTAAGACCGAGGTATTTGTCCATCCTCGCCTCTGATGCGAAGCTCAGTTTGCCCTGATGGAGACGATGTTCCAGATCGTGAATCGCCATCTGCTGCATACACTCGAAAATGACGAGATAATGCCGGTCACCTTTGTGATTGCGGAAAAACAGGTTCTTGCAATGCGTGGAGTCGAATTCCTTCCAGTAGTTTATCGCTTCCTCTATCGTCGGAATCGGCGGATGAAAATGAATGTCAAAAGGGATGTCCAACTCATTGAGTTTGTCAACGACCTTGCGTTGGCGTTCTGATAATTCGTGGTTTACTGTTGTCATTATGATTTGATAAAAACCAAGACGACTCATTCTTTGTTTTGAATGAGTCGCCTTGCAGTAGTTGAAAACTATTTGAAAATCTCCTTTATTCCGCCTATTGAACCGAGCAGGTTCGTGGCTTCGTATGGCAGATAGACTGTCTTGTTGTCTTTGCCGCTGGTCATTTCCTTCAATGTCTCGATGTATTTTGTTGCGAGCAGATATGAAGCAGGGTCAGTCTTTGTGGCTTTGATGGCTTCCGTCACGAGGCTGATTGCCTGTGCCTCAGCTTCTGCCTGCATGATCTTTGCTTTGGCGACACCTTCCGCCTTCAGCAATGTTGACTGTTTCTCGGCTTCAGCTTTGTTGATGGCCGATGTCTTTTCGCCTTCTGAATTAAGGATTGCAGATGCCTTCTCACCTTCGGCTTTCAAAATTTCAGCACGGCGGTTGCGTTCTGCCTGCATCTGTTTCTCCATGGCCTGACGCACTGTCTCAGGAGGCGTAATGTCTTGCAATTCAACGCGGTTGACTTTCACGCCCCATTTGTTTGTGGCATCGTCGAGGACGGCACGGAGCTTTGCGTTGATGGTGTCACGTGAGGTCAATGTCTCATCGAGCTCAAGCTCGCCGATGACGTTACGCAGCGTGGTCTGTGTCAGTTTCTCGATGGCATTCGGCAGATTGTCAATCTCATACACCGACTTTATCGGGTCAACGATCTGGAAATACAGCAATGCGTTGATCTCTGTCGTGACATTATCTTTGGTGATGACATTCTGTTTCGGGAAGTCATAAACCTGTTCTCTGAGGTCTATCTTTGCCGTCTCGCTCATTCGCACAATCTGACGGCCCTGATATCCGTTCTCGACCCTTCTCGTCGTGATTATCTTCGGACGGTCGATGATAGGCCAGATGATGTTAAGTCCGGCTGGAAGCACCTTGTGGAACTTGCCGAGGCGTTCAATTACTCTTGTTTCTGACTGCGGGACGACTTTAAGTCCGGCTAATGCGAAAATCACCACTATCGCAGCGATTACTACTACTACCCAAATCATGATTCTGAAATTTTAGTTATTAATTTTGTAAATGTTATTCCTATCTTTTCATTGTCAGAATGACGCTTTCCTGGGAGACGACTTTCAACTTTTCGCCTACTTCGGCTGATGTGCCGTCTTCCATCTGTGCCTTCCAGTCATCACCGTCAATTTTTACACGGCCAAAGCCTTCACTCTCAATGCGTTCGGTGACAACGGCATTCCTGCCAATGATTTCATCAACGTTGGTCTTGATGTTGTTGCTGTTGGTCTTTCTGTCCAAATATTTAATGACAAAAGGACGCACAAGTACAAATGCAAGGAAAGTTCCCACAGCAAAGCCGAGGAACTGCCATGTCGTTGAAAGGTGACAAGCGTCAAGGATTGAACCGAAAACGCATCCTACTGAAAAACAAGCTACTGCAAAACCGCTCGTGAAAATCTCAATGATAACGAAGACCAATGCTACTATCAGCCATATTTGCCAAATTGTCATATCTTTGAATTTTAAATTTAAATTTTGCAAATATAACATTAATGTTTGAATTTGTTATTGTTTTTTCTTGAAAAATATTTAAATTTTTAGCATTGGTCTTTCGTGTTGATTTTCACCGTGTTATGCTAACATTTCTTTTATGTCATCGTCCACTTTGTTGATTGTGCCGAGGTTGAATTTCTCAACCAGCACTTTTCTGACATTAGGCGAAAGGAATGCAGGCAGTGTCGGCCCGATGTGTATGTTCTTGATTCCCAATGAGAGAAGTGCCAAAAGCACGATGACGGCTTTCTGTTCATACCATGCGATGTTGAAAACGACGGGAAGATCGTTGATGTCATCGGCCCCGAGTTTCTGCTTCAGCCACAATGTGGTCATTATCAGCGAGTAAGTGTCGTTGCACTGCCCGGCATCAAGGACTTTCGGGATGTCGCCAATCATGCCGAGGTTGAGTTTGCTGTAACGGTATTTTGCGCATCCTGCCGTAAGGATGACGACATCGTCCGGGACTGCCTTTGCAAATTCAGTGTAGTATTCGCGATCTTTCATCCTGCCGTCACAGCCCGCCATGACAACGAACTTGCGGATTTTGCCACTTTTGATCGCTTTCAGGACTTCATCGCCGAGTTTGATAATCTGATGATGCGCGAATCCGATGGTTACAGTGCCTTCATCGATTGGCTCCGGCGGTTCACAGATGTAGGCAAGTCTGATAAGGTCGGAGAAGTCTTTCCAGCCTTTCTCGTCGGCTTCGATGTGTTTGCAGCCTGGATAGCCTGCCGAGTTCGTCGTGAACATGCGTTTTACGTAATTTGCTTTTGGCGGCGGGGGCACAATGCAGTTTGTCGTCATCAGTATCGGGCCGTTGAACTTCTCAAACTCTTCCTTCTGTCTCCACCATGCATTGCCGTAATTGCCCACGAGATGCGGGTATTTCTTGAATAGAGGATAGGCGTTGGCCGGAAGCATCTCGCCGTGCGTGTAAACGTCAATGCCGATGCCTTTTGTCTGCTCAAGCAACATCTCAAGATCTTTCAGGTCGTGGCCTGAAACAAGGATTGCGTGTTTTTTCATCGTTCCGATGTTGACATACGATGCTTCCGGATACCCGAACGTCTTGGTGTTTGCCTCGTCGAGAAGTTCCATCGATTTGAAACCATAGCTGCCTGTCTCCAAAACGAGCATCATGAGTTGTGTCATGTCAAGGTCTTTTACGGTGATTGCGGCAATGGTGTTCTGAATGAAAGCATAACTTTCACGGCTTTTGAAGCCGAGATTCAAGGCGTGGTCGAGATATGCCGACATGCCTTTTAATCCATACATTATCAACTCTTTGAGCGAACGGATGTCTTCACGTTCTTCTCTAAGCACGCCGACATCGACGGATTTCTTGTAAAAGTCATCTGATTTTCCGGAATACATTGTTTCATCAAAACCAGGTACTTTGATGCCATGTCTGGTGGCTTCCTTGATCATCGAATCGCGGAGTCTGAAGCCTTTCTCTGCCTTGTGCTGGATTGTCTGTTCATCGAAATTCGCATTGGTGATGGTCGTAAAAAGTGCGTCGATGACAAATCGGTCAACTTCTTCCGGAATCTCGATTTCTTTTTCACGCAACATGCTTGTTGCTATGCAAAGCCCTCTGACAGAGAATAGTAGCATGTCCATCATAGCAGAGGTTGTCGCTTCCTTGCCGCATACGCCCTTGAGCGTGCAGCCCGTGCCTTTGGCTGTTTCCTGACATTGGAAACAAAACATATTTTCGTTCATGATGTGTATTGTTGGTTGTTTTCAGACAAAACACAAAATGAACGAAAAAGTTTGTCATGCTGTGAATTTTTTGTGTGCGTGTGCCTCAACGACGTTGATGACGTAGTCGCCGAGTTTCTCGCATTCGCTGATAATGTCCATGTATTGAACGCCAGCCTGGTAATTGTAACGGTGTTCGTTGATGTCGGTCAGGTTGGCGTCTTTCAGCTGCGAGCGGTAGTTGTCGATCTCATTCTCGATGTTAAGCGACTCGTTGATGTCGATTTTCTTCTGGTCATCGTCAAGCACTTTCTGCATGTGTGTCAATGCCTTGTCGCACAGTTCGAACATGTGTCTGATGTGGTCTTTCTGTTCAGCGGTGAAATGTTCGTTGGCAGAATGTTTGCGTTTAATCGTGCGTGCGAGGTTGAAGCAGCTGTCGCCGATGCTTTCCAGTTCGCCGACTTCGCGAAGCATATAACGGATGTCTGTCTTGCTTTCCGTGCTCAGACGGCCTTCTGTCACCTTGTTGAGATAATTTGCTATTTCAATCTCCATATTATCAGAGATGCCTTCGTATTTCTCGATTCTTGTGTATAGCTTGCTGAAATCCTCTTCATTCTTGGTGTCAAAGAGCAGGGTGGGGACGAAGCCGAACATCTTTTTCGTGCGTGCGCTGAAGAGGCTTATCTCTTTCTGGGCTTCGAGTATTGAAAGCTCGGCTGTTGACATGATGCCTCCTGAGATGAACTTCAGGCGTCCGTCTTCATCTTCCTCTTTTTGCTTTATGAAACGGCATACAATTTTCTCGATAGGCTTGATGAACCATATTAGAATCAAAACGTTGCAGACGTTGAAAGCGGTGTGGAACGCAGACAGGGCGTATGTGACTGTAACTTGTCTCTCCGCGATCTCGGCTTCCGACTGAGGTATGTAGTCTGGGTTCGGGTCGAATCCGACGAATCCGCAGACCATGTTGACAAACGGCTTGAAGACCAACAACACCCAGATGACGCCGAACACGTTGAAGACCATGTGTGCCAAAGCCGCCCTCCGTGCATTCGTCGAGGCACTCAATGCGGCGATGTTTGATGTCACTGTCGTTCCGATGTTTTCACCCATGACAAGCGCAATGCCTTGATAGATAGGAAGTACGCCGCTTGAACATAATATGAGCGTTATTGCCATTATCGCCGCCGACGACTGTACGCACATTGTCAGAATGCTTCCTACAAGCAGATACAGCAACGTTGACGCGAATCCCCATTGTCCGGTTTTTTCAAAGAAGTTAATGACAGCGGCATTGCCTGGAAGGTCCATCGCGATGGCGTTTTCACGTAATGTACAGAGACCGAGGAACATGAATGAGAACCCGAAAATGAACTCACCGAATGACTTACCTGTAGGTTTCTTCTGGAATATCAATATTATTGCAAGGGCGAAAAGAGGGAAGACCACGTTACTCATGTTCATCTGAAATCCGAACACCGACATGATCCAAGCTGTTACCGTCGTGCCGATGTTTGCTCCCATGATGACCGAAATGGCCTGTGCCAATGTGAGAAGCCCGGCGTTGACGAAACTGACTGTCATGACTGTCGTGGCTGTGGAGGACTGAACGGTCGCTGTGACGAAGACTCCCGTAAGCAGCCCAGTGAACCGGTTCTTGGTCATTGTTCCCATGATGTTGCGGAGATGGCTCCCGCTGAGTTTCTGCAAGCCTTCACTCATGGTTTTCATGCCGTACATGAGAAGAGCAAGGCAACCCAATAGCTTCAAAAAAAGGAAAAGTGTCATAATATTTTGAAGTAGTCGTTATGTTACGATTTGTTTTCCAATGATTTATGTCTCATAAACATAAATTCCTAACGAAGTGCAAAGTTAATTAAAAAAGCACACTGCACAATGTTTTTCTCAAATTTTATTTCTCAGTATCTGATGTCCTAAAACCGATACCTGAATCCTACTCCGAAAATGTTGGTTATTGCATTGTAGGTGGTTGTGACCTTATCGCTGAAATCCTTTGTGTTTTTCAGCAGCGAGATATTTGCGGAAGCACTGATGTCGAATTTGTTGAAACTTTTTGTTAATATCATTCCAGCGAAAAGGTTGTCGCCCAATGTTTCATTTGATTTGATGACCTTGCTGTTAAATGTCAGGCTGGTTGTGAAATTCCATCCGTATTTGAATCGGAATGACGGACTGATCATTGAATTGAAATATGTGTAATGGTTTGATGACAGGTAATCCTTGCTGCCGATATTGTTGAATACATTAGCAGTGAAGAGAATTGAGAAGACTTTCCTCTTGTAGAACATCATGAAGTTTGTTTTTGCAATATGATTGTCGCCGCTGTTTAGGAATGTGTAATATTCATCGAGCGTATTCTCGAAAACCATTGGCATTTGTTCTTTGCTTTTGACAATCACATTATTGACTTGAATGAAGCTTATCCCGATATTCATCATTACGGAATTGGTCACGTTGTCAACTTCCGTTATGTAGTCAACAGTGATTTCATGCGAAAGAAGTGGTTTCAAATTGGGATTTCCTTTTATGAACGCGAATTCATCCGTGCTTAAGACCAAGTATGGGTAAATCTGGCTGCTTGAAGGACGTTTGATTTTTCTGTCAACTATCAGACGGATTGTCTGGTTTGGCGCGAATCTGTAGCCGACCATCAACTTGCCGGTAAACGCCTTGTTGCAAGTCTGAAATCTGTCGTTCTGGTCTTGAGTTTGCACTAACTGCTGCATGTCGGTGCTCTTCACATCGTATTTATAGTACTGATATTCAAATATACCTTTAAACGACAGTTTGTCTTTGTTGTATTCTGCCTGAAAATACGGCAAAAAGAAAGTCGATATTTCTTTTGTGTCTGAAATGTTATTGTATTGGGTCATGCCGGTAACATCGAATCTGTTGTCACCATCTGTTTTGCCAATATTGAAGTTTGTTCCGATTTTGAAATCCATCTTGTCGGAGTGTACTTGTTTAGCAAGCGGAAGCAGATATTCAAGTTTACCTGCTATGCTTTTGGATTTGTTATCATCATCAAATGAATAAAAAACATATTTGCTCGACTCTTTTATCGGTTTGTATGTCATGGTTGTCTCGAACTTCAGTCTCGGCTTCTCGCTTTTTGGTTTCGATGCTGAGCCGAAATAATGGTTGTATTCGAGTCTTGCAATAAGATTTGTGAGTCTTTTCTCATCAATTTGTCTTGATGTCAGCGTCTCTGTACCTGAGTTAATCGTTTTTACTTTTGTGATTTCGTCTTCTTTCCTCCAGTTTTCCGACAAAGACAGCTTTAATTCGTTGTCAAGCGTCGGGTTATAGACCATATTTACCACGGCCATTTCTGTTGCAAATTTGTAATCACTTGATTTTGATATATGTTCGTTATCAACTTCGTTGTCTATGTTTTTGATGATGTTGTCATTGTTGAAAG
>JAKSMZ010000053.1 GCA_024400355.1 Bacteroidales bacterium | reverse complement strand
AGCTGATGGCTTTCTGAAGCTCGAAGATATTGAAATCCTTTGAGATGCCGATGTTGTATTCAACGTCATTGTCATCGATCTCCTTTTTCTGCGGCACGGCGACAATCAGCTTCTCAAGCTCGTTTTTGATTTTATGCAAGTCGGTGCCGAGAAAATCGGCGAGCATCTGGCACGCTTTCTGAGAGATGCGGTAGTTGCGGCTGCCGAGATAATTGACGATCCATTGTGGTATAGCGTTGTCGTACAGCTTCTTAGACTCGAAAAGCACATGGTTTTTCTCAAGTGTCTTGGCGAACTTCAGTCGTTTGTCGAGCTTTTTGTATTTGTAGTTGATGACAAGAATCGTCGTTGGCGGAATCAGTTCGAGGTAAGGCTCCATCTCCTCGATATTCTTCACGTCTTGCGCTTCTTTCACGATGACAACCAGGTAGTTACCCATCATCGGGTAGTTTCTCGCCTGAGTCACGATGTCGTGGACATTGACATCCTTTCCATAGACAATGACTTGGTTGAAAGCCTTGTCGGCCTCATCGAGGACGGTGCTTTCGATGGCGTCGCTTATGGAATCGATGAAATACGGTTCCTCGCCCATCAGGAAATACACCGGATGGTAAATCTGTTTTTTTATCTCGTCAAGGATCTGTTCGTACGTCATCAGAATTTCAAATGTTTGAGAGTCAATCCGTTATTTATTATTTGCTGAAGAGCCTGGATACCGATTTTGATATGTTTTTCGACAAAGAGGCTGTTGACGCGTTTATCGCTTTCTTCTGTCTTGACGCCTTCCGGTGTCATCGGCTGGTCGGAGATGAGCAGCAGTGCGCCTGTCGGGATTTCGTTGGCGAAGCCGCAGGTGAAAATCGTGGCGGTTTCCATATCGACGGCCATGCAGCGTGTTTTTGCGAGGTATTCCTTGAAATGTTCATCGTGTTCCCACACGCGCCGGTTCGTGGTATAGACAGTGCCGGTCCAATAGTCGCAGCCGTTGTCGCGGATTGTTGTTGAGATAGCCTTTTGCAGCATGAACGAAGGCAGTGCCGGCACCTCGGGCGGCATGTAATCGTTCGACGTTCCCTCTCCGCGTATCGCGGCAATCGGAAGCATCATCGTCCCAACGGTGTATTTTGCACGGACGGCACCGCATTTGCCGAGAAACAGCACGGCTTTCGGCTTGATGCCTGACAGCAAGTCCATGACTGTCGCGGCGTTAGGGCTTCCCATCCCGAAATTTATCATCGTGATGTCACCGGCTGTAGCACAAGGCATGGAGCGGTCCTCACCGACAATCGGCACATTGTTCCATTCGGCGAAAAGCTCGAGATATTTCTTGAAATTTGTCAGAAGAATGAATTCTCCGAAAGCATCAAGACTCTGTCCGGTATAACGCGGCAGCCAGTTTTGTGTGATTTCCTGTTTTGTTTTCATGACAATGAAAATTTCGTGCAAAGATATAAATTTTTCCCGCAGATTTCATGCAGACATTCAATAAAAAATCTGCAGAAAACCAGCGTTAATCTTCGGGACATTTATTATTTTTGCAAAAATTTTTAAGAGAAATGGCAATATTGTTTGAAAATTTGGTTTTCGGTCCGATTCACAGCCGTCGTCTCGGCAACTCACTGGGTGTCAATCTGATGCCAACGACCGGGAAGATATGCACCTTCAACTGCGTCTATTGCGAATGCGGCTGGAACCCGGAACACAGGAACGAGCACGCGCATATAGCGACACCGGAGGAATATGAAACGACATTGGAGAACGCCCTGAAAGGACTCGTCGGCACACCGAAAGAACCCGACAGCATCACGTTTTCCGGCAACGGAGAACCGACACTGCATCCCGATTTTCCGGAAATTATTGACATAACAATAAGATTAAGAGACAAATACATTCCAAGAGCGGTTGTAAGCGTGCTGACAAACGGCACACGCATCCACGATGAGAAAATCTTCAACGCATTGAAAAAAGTCGATAACAACATCTGCAAACTCGACGGCGGAAGCCTTGACACCATTAATAAAATCGACCAGCCTAACGTAAATATCAACCTTGAACAATATATCAGCGACTTGCAACGTTTTGACAGTCAGGTTATTATACAGACACTCTTCCTTCGCGGAAATCACGGCGGAAATGTCATCGACAACACCACTGAAGAAGAAATCAACCTTTGGCTTGGCCATCTTAAAAAAATAAAGCCAAGAAAGACAATGATTTACGTCATCGACAGAGAGACACCGGAAAAGAACCTCGAAAAATTGAGTGGAAAAGAGATGGCTGAAATCGCCGGAAAAGTGAAGAAAACCGGACTTAATGTCGAATTTTACGCATAGTGTAAAATATTTCATTTTTTTGACGCACCTATTGAAAAAATAAGTACCTTTGCCGCACGAAAATAAATTTTGAAATCATGAATAAAAAACTCACACTCATCAACATTGCATTGGCATTAGTTGCAGTTCTTTTGGCTTATTTAGTATTCGACAGCATCAGACAACCTGTGGCATTTGAAAACACACGCAGGGAGAGAGAAAGCGAAGTGATACAGAACCTCAAAGACATCAGAAGCACACAGACCCTGTTCAAACAGACTTACAACAGATACACCGCTAATTTCGATTCACTCATCGAATACATCAAGACAGGCGAGCTTCCTGTTGTGAACATCATTCCGGATCCGGCAGATACGACATTCACAAAGACAATCAACGACACAGTCGGTTTTGTGAGAGTCTCTGACTCGTTGTTCAAGAACAGAGTGAATTTCAATGTCAACGACCTCCGCTACATCCCGTTCTCAGACAAAGTTGAGTTTGAAATGAATGCAGGTTTCATAATGCGTGGTGGTCTGAAGGTCGCTGTGTTCGAGGCAAAAGCCCCTTACAAATCATATCTCAACGACGAAGACAAGAAGTTCCGCCAGAGAGTGAACAACCTCCGTGCCGAGCAGGAAGACTTGGACAAATACGCAGGTTTGAAGGTCGGTTCAATGGATGAGCCTTCATTAAACGGTAACTGGGAATAACATGTTTCCTGAATCAGGGACATTGAATAACTACGGGATAACCATCCAGCTTTCGTTGGATGGTTTTTCGTTTGTGATATATGACATTGACAATCACATATTTACAGACGCAGAGCGTGTCAGCATGCCGATGCCTTCGTTGAGGGAAGCCATCACCGAGATACAAGAGAAACATGTCTGTGACATTGCAGATTTCGCAAAGCTGACAGTGCTTTTCGACAACTGCGCGAACACCTTTGTGCCGGCGTCTGTCTTTCAGAACCAGGCGAAAGGCAGATACCTTGACTTTTTGGGCATTGGAGGCGAGGGCAGGACACCCGTCTCAGACTTCGTCGGTGCCATCGAAGCAAACAACGTGTTCGCCATTTCGAGCGAAGACGCCAAGACATTGACTGATATTCAGACAGATACGAGGTTTCATCATGCCACCAGCGTGTTAGTTTCGAGCGTCGTCAAAGACAATATCCACCGCAGCAACGAACCTGTCATTCATCTGAATGTGAAAAGTCCAAGATTTGACATGGTCGTGACAAAAGGTTCCAGCTTATTGTTTCACAACACATTCAGTTTCAAGACAAAAGAAGACTTCCTGTATTTCCTGCTTTTCAGCATTGACCAGCTTCACATCGATGCCGGCACGGTGCCGGTTTATTTCTCAGGCATGATAGAAGAGAAATCGCAGCTTGTGGAGCTTGCTTCGAGATACATCAGAGACATCCGTTTTGTGAGACGCGACAACAGTATGGCATTCACCGAAGAGGTAGAAGAGACACCTTATTATTATTGTTACACACTTTTCAATTCAACAACATGCGAATTATAAGAGGCAAACACCAGAGACGACAGATTGTGGCACCCGACAACCTGCCGACGCGTCCGACGACCGACATGGCGAAGGAGAGCTTGTTCAACATCCTTGAGAACATGTTTTACTTTGAAGACGTGACGGCACTCGACCTTTTCGCCGGCACAGGCAACATCTCCTACGAACTCGTGTCGAGAGGCTGCCCGCACGTCACCGCCGTCGATGAAAACAACAACTGTGTAAAGTTCATCAGAGAGACAGCCACAAAGCTGAATATGAGTGAGTTGTCGGTTGTGAGGTCGGATGTGTTCAGATTTCTGCCGATGCATTCAGCAAAATACGACTTCATCTTCGCCGACCCGCCTTACGAATGCCAGCATTACGACGAACTCGTTGATGTCGTCTTTGAGAAACAGCTTCTGAAAGAGGAAGGCATCTTTGTCGTGGAGCACGACAGGACATTAGACTTCTCAAAGCATCCGCACTTTTTCGACCACAGGAAATACGGCAAGGTGAATTTCACGTTTTTCACGGCTGAGATTAAAGAAAATGAAGGATAGAATAAAACTGACTGACATGAAAACAACAATCAGAACAATCGCCACCTTATTAATATTAATGGCGGCATGGAGCTTGAAGGCTCAGACTATTGAAGTTGAAAACGATTTCGAGGGCGCGAACTGCACCAGCATCATGGTTGGCAAAGATGCCACAACGGACGGTTCGGTGATGACCTCGCACACATGCGACAGCCGTTACCGCACATGGATGCGCTGGGAGGCCGCCGCCGACCACGAGAAAGGCGAGACAGTGCAGATTAAAAACGGCACGATGCACACCGCCGACCCGTACGACAGCCGCGGCATCAAGGTGAAAGGCGAGATTCCGCAGGCAGCACACACCTACGCATATCTCAACACAGCCTATCCATGCCTGAACGAGAAACAGTTAGCCATCGGCGAGACAACATTCTCAGGCCCCGACACACTCGTGAACAGCAATGGTATGTTCATGATTGAAGAACTCGAACGCATAGCGTTGCAGCGTTGCACCACGGCCCGCGACGCCATCCGTCTCATCGGCGAACTCGTGAAAGAATACGGTTACGGCGACGGCGGCGAGGCCATCACCATCGCCGACACCAAGGAAGTGTGGCTCATGGAGATCATGGGTGAGGGCAAGAAGAAAACCGGCGGCATCTGGGCAGCGCAGAGAGTGCCTGACGGAGAAGTCGGCGTGTCATGCAACATCCCGAGAATCAAATACTTGGATAGAAACAACCCCGACTATTTCTTATGTTCGGACAACATCGAGAAAGTCGCAAAGAAACACGGTCTTTGGGATGGGGAAGGCGAGTTCATCTGGTACAAGGCATTCGGCAACGACTACTCAAACGGGAAGAACTTCCGCGAGCGCGAATGGTTCATCTTCAACGAGTTGGCACCGTCACTCGAGTTAAGCCCTGACGCAGAAGACCTTCCATTCTCAGTGAAGCCGGAGAAAAAAGTCGATGTGCGTGACGTGATGGCATTGCTTCGCAGCTATTATGAAGGCACCGACATGGATCTCACACGCAACCTGAAGATCGTCAACAGGAAAGGCGACACCATCGTCTCCCCGACCGCCAACCCTTGGATGGGCGGCAACGAACAGAAAGTCTATAACATGCTGAAGCCAGGCACTATAGACTTCAAGCGTGGCATCGCGATGTCATGGTGTTCGTATTCATTCGTGGCGCAACTCCGCGGCTGGATGCCTGACGAGATCGGCGGCATCTGCTGGATCAGCGTTGAAAACCCGGGACAAAGCCCGAGGATTCCAGTCTATTGCGGCTCCACAAGGATGCCTGTCTGTTTCGACAGATGCGGCCACGACCATTTCGATGAGACCACGGCATTATGGCGTTACAGAAAAGCCAACAAGCTCGCACAGGTCAACTGGGGATATTGCAAAGACTTGATGTACAGAAACATAGCACGTTACGAAGAAAAGGCATTCACCGAGACCCCACAGCTTGAGAAGAGGGTTCAGGCGCTGCTTGATGAAGGCAAGAAAGAGGAGGCACAGAGAGAACTGAACAGATACACCACCGACTTCGAGGCCGCCACAGCGGAGACATGGAAGGAGATGGAACACTGGTTCTGGGAGAGCTTCTGGACGGGATTCTGATTTCAGAGTGGAGTTTTAAGAGTGGAGAGTGGAGTTGTTTCCACTCTCTTTTTGTTTAAATGCAACAAAAAGAAAAACGCCAACTCGTTAAGAATCAGCGTTTTCTGTGGTACCAGCGGGAGTTGAACCAGCGACACACGGATTTTCAGTCCGTTGCTCTACCAACTGAGCTATGGTACCCCGTTTGTTTTGCGCTGCAAAGGTACAACTTTTTTTGATACCGCAACAAAAAAAAATATTTTTTTTATTTTTTGATTTTTTACAAAATAATACACTCATTTTCAATATCTTTGCAGCCGATTTTTTAATGCAATGAACAATATTTTAACCATAGACATCGGCAACACAAGGTCAAAGTTCGCGGTTTTCGGTGGAGAAAACATCATCGGAAGAGGTGTTTTCGACCCGCTGTACGACGATTTATCGGATTTGCTGCTGAAGTATCCGGCTATTGACAGAGGCATCATCTCAAGTGTCGGCGGCAAGGTCGATTATTGCCTTGCGCAGCTCAAAGGCATAAAGACCACAGTGTTGACATCCGAGACCCCGATGCCATTCAAGGTGCAGCCGAACGCACGCGGACAGATCGGGGCCGACAGGCTTGCGGTGGTAGCCGCCGCCTACGCTGCCAAACCACATCAGAACAACCTTATCATCGACGTCGGGACATGCATCACATACGACATCCTCACAAGCAATGACGAGCAGTTCTGCGGACCTATCAGTCCGGGAATGAAGCTGAGGTTCAAGGCCATGCACGAGCACACGTCACTGCTGCCCCTACTCGACCCGTCGAACGTTGAGCCGAAACTGCTTTGTGACAACACGAAAGAATGTCTTCAGGCAGGTGTCACGATAGGCGTCGTGAGCGAAATAAAAGAATTTATTAATGCTTATTCCAACATTTACAACGATTTAAATGTTTTTATTGCAGGAGGAGACAATATTTTCTTGGAAAATAAGTTAAAAAATTGCATCTTTGCAAACTCAAATTTCTTGTTTAACGGATTAAGATATATTCTTGAATACAATGAAATTCAATAACTTAAAAAGGAACCTGTTACTTACGACGTTGCTGTTTTCAGTGATGGGTGGCGTTTTTGCGCAATCAGACATCAGTTCACCGTATTCAAGATTCGGACTCGGAGCCGTCAAGCAGAACAACACGAGCACGGTTCAGCAAGGGATGGCCGGCATAGGAAACGCTCTTTTCGGCGGCAGCATGCTTAACACCGCGAATCCTGCAGCATACGCCGCAATCGACTCATTATCATTCCTTTTCGACGCCGGTTTTTACATCAAAAACGTGACATACCACACCAACAACACGTCGGAACAAGGTTCAAACGCGTCGTTTGACTACGCAAACCTCGGTTTTTTCCTGACGAAATGGTGGAAGACAGGATTTGGCATCACGCCGTATTCAACAAAGGAATACGAATCGACGATAACAGGTGACGACCCTGTCTCGTATGCCGAGAAATTCGTGGGCGACGGCGGTCTAAACCAAGTCTATTGGGCCAACGGTTTCAACATCGCCAACAAACTGTATCTCGGCGTCAACAGCACGTTCATGTTCGGAACCATCGCAGACGAGACCACGATATACTTCCCCGACTCGGTTTACATGACACACGGAAGACGCACGACAAGCACAAGTGTCAATAATTTCAAGTTTGATTTCGGAGCCATTTACACAATCAAACTAAAGGGCAACTCAACGCTGTCGATTGGTGCAACATATTCATTGCCAATGAATTTCAATTCAAAAAGAAATGTCTATGTCCGTTCGATAAAATCATATTCTACTGCAAGCGAAACGCCGATAGACACTTTGGTTTACAGAATGGGCGAGAAAATCACCGTTAAATATCCTAAAGGATTCGGAATAGGTGTCACTTACAGGAAAGGTGACAGGATCATGGTGGGCATGGATTTCAACTGGGACAACTGGAAGAATTTCTCATTTGCGGGGAGCAACGACTCGCTCCAGAACTCATGGAACATCGCCATCGGCGGAAGCTACAAGCCGAAGGCAACGTCGGTCTCTAACTACTTGAAAAGGATGACCTACCGCGCCGGTCTGCATTACGACCAGACATACCTCAGGATATTCGACAAGTCGATTAACAGGTTCGGCATCACCCTCGGTCTCGGCCTTCCGATGCCAAGATCATTGTCGTCATTCAATGTCGCCTTCGAGATAGGCAGGATGGGCACGACGGAAAACGGACTGGTAAAAGAAACATACTTCAACATCTCAATGGGCATATCGTTGCATGAGGTGTGGTTTGTAAAAAGAAAATATAGGTAAAATCAATAAAAATTAAAAAGATGAAACTCAGAAAAACTTTATTAATGATTGCTGCAATATGCCTTTCATCAGTGGCATTTGCACAAGATGTTGATTGCGAAACAGCTTATTCCCTTTACAGGGAAGCATTCAAACAGTGGGAGGCAGCCAAGCCGAAATGCGACCCGAAGAACGTGAACCCTGTAATGGTAAGCTCATGGAGAACCGTCTTCCTGAACTGCCCTGAGATGAGACAGAGCACATTCACCGATGGTGCGAAAATCGTCACCAACGCATTCATCAAAAACGCGAAAAACGACAAGGAGAGAGAAGCTTACATCGACACTCTCTGCATGATCTATGACTCGCGTGCCAAGTATTTCCCTGACAGTCCGAAAGGTCCGGGCACCAACGTCAGCAACATCTTGGGCCGTAAGGGCATCGATCTGATGGCATATCCGTCACGTTTGGAGACAGCATACACATCTCTCAAACAAGCCATCGAACTCGAAGGCAATCTCGCCAACAACCTGTTCATCGACGGTTATTTCAAGACTGTCATCAACATGGTGAAGGCTGGCAAACTTGAAGAGTCAGAAATCATTGAGGAATACAGCAGACTCATGGACATTCTCGACCACGTCTTGAACAACATGGAAGAATACGGTTACGAGAAACTCGCCGACAGCTACATAAGCACCAAGAACAACCTTGAGGGAGCTGTCCAGCCGTACGCCAACTGCGAAGACCTCATCCGCATCTATCAGAAGAAGTATGATGCTGACCCTGACAACGTCGAACTCCTCAACAAGATAGCTACAGTGCTTTCAGCAAGAAACTGCGACAAGTCAGATCTTTACCTTGCAGTGGCAGTCAAGCTGCACAAGCTCAACCCATCGGCCGAATCGGCATATTTCATCGGAAAGAGATACCTTGTCGATCAGGAATACGGCAAGGCCACAAGCTACCTGCTTGAAGCCACAAAGTCAGATAACACGGTACAGGCCCAACAGTCATACAAATACCTCGCACAGATCATGCTCAAGGAAGGCAACTTCGAGCAGGGCCGCATCTATGCCAACAGAGCCATCGCACTCGACAAGACCGACGGCGAGCCATATATGATCATCGGTTACCTATACGCATCAAGCGGTAAGGTATGCAACGAGAACCCGCTTCATTCAAAGGCAGTGCTCTGGGCGGCAGTCGATAAGTTCCAGAAAGCAAAGGAAGTTGACCCTGAACAGGCGGCAAAGGCCAACGAGATGATCAGAGAGTACTCGAAGATGTTCCCGACCAGCGAAGACGCATTCTTCTACAACGTGTTCGAAGGCGACACATACCATGTGGGCTGCTGGATCAACGAAGACACAAAGGCAAGATTCTCTAATTCAGGCAATTGAAAAGATTAATCACCATATTATTGGAAATCAACATCATAGCTAACATGGCTATGATGTTGTTTTCTTGTGAAAATTCGATGGACAAGGTCAAGATGTTCATCGAC
>JAKSMZ010000052.1 GCA_024400355.1 Bacteroidales bacterium | reverse complement strand
ATAATTGTCTCATACAATAAACCAAAGAGAGACGGGGCAACACAACCCCGTCTCTCTTTTTACCACTAACAACATCCCACGAATATCACTTTAATCTTTAATCTTTAATCTTTAATCTCTTATCTTTTATCTCTCATCTTTTATCTCTCATCTTTTATCTCTCATCTTTTTCTCGTTTGTATCAAAAAAAAATGTAATTTTGCATGATTATTTTCGTTACACTCGACAAAAGATGATTTTATGACAAGAAAATTGTTTCTGATATTGATACTGATATTGTTCGGTGCCACGCAACAGGTTGAGGCTCAACGCAAAAGTCCGGCTAAGAGTGCTGATGTCCTGTTTGAGCGCGGACAGTATTTCAATGCCATAGACCGATACAAAAAAGCATATAAGAGGACCAGAAGCAAGAAATACGAGCAGGAGCGCATACGCATCACCTACCAGCTCGGCGAGTGCTATCGTCTGACGGAGAATCCGAAACAGGCTGCGTCGCAGTACAAACGCGTGGTGAAGACCGACTTCCCCATTGAGAACCCCGTTGTTTACCTCCATTACGGTGACGTCTTGAAACGCAACGGCAAATACGATGACGCAAGTCTGTACTATGACATGTATATGAAGATGGTGCCCGACGACCCGCGGGGAGAGCTTGCCGCAGCCGACTTGAGCAAGATAGAGGAATGGCTTGAGTTCCCGTCGAAATACGAGGTGACACGTCTGAAAGCACTCAACTCAAAAGCCTCGGAGTTTGGCGTGGCATGGACCAGCAACAATTTCAACGAAGTGGTATTCTGTTCGACACGCGATGGCGGACTTTCAAAGGAGAAAGACGCAATAACGGGACAGAGATTCGCCGACTTTTACATCTCGCGCCAAGACAAGAAAGGTGTCTGGGACAAGCCTGAGCTTACCGATGAGGAAGGCGGCATCAACACCCAGGGCAGCGAGGGCGTGCCGTTCTTCAACAAGTCGTTCTCGACACTGTATTTCACCCGTTGCGGTAACGCCAAGAAACGCGAGTCCGGGTGCCAGATAGTGAAGTCATCACATGCTGGCGGTGCCTTCGCGGAGCCTGTCGCCGTTGAAATCACAAGTATCGATTCGCTCGAAGTCATAGGCCACCCGACACTCTCTTCCGACGAGAATATCATGTATTTCGCGGCGGACCGCAAAGGAGGCTTCGGCGGCAAGGACATCTGGATGACGATGAAAGGCGACGACGGCAAGTTCGGCCGTCCGTTTAACCTCGGTGAAGTCATTAACACTCAAGGCGATGAGATGTTCCCGTTCCTCCGTAACGACAGCACGTTATATTTCGCCTCCGACGGTCACGGCGGCATGGGCGGACTTGATATCTTCGTCACGACAGTTGACTCACTGGGAAACTGGGGCGAGCCGGTGAACCTGAAATATCCAATCAACTCGACAGGCAACGACTTCGGCATTGTCTTCCACCCCACCGAAGAACGCGGATTCTTCATCTCAAACCGTGACAGCCGCAACGGCATGGACGACGACATCTATTACTTCATGGAACCGCCAGTGTTGTTCACCGTCAACGGAACCATCAAGAACACCAACACCTTGCAATACGTCAGCGGTGCTAATGTCAAACTGACAGGCTCTGACGGCTCAACAGCCACAACCTTGTCGAGCGAGACCGGCGGATTCCAGTTCACAAGCAGCCAGCTGGCAATCAACAACATATATGTCATCACAATCGACAAGCCGAACTTCTTCACCATGACCGATACCATCAGCACGGTGGGACTTGAGTTCAGCCATGATTTCAAGGTTGATTACGACATGAGCATGATTCCAGATGAGCCTGTCGTCCTTCCGGAAATACGCTACGACCTCGGCAGCTGGGAACTTCAGCCGCAGTTTGAGGACTCACTGCAAGGACTCATCGAGATGCTGCAGATTAACCCGAACATAACAGTCGAGCTTGGATCACACACCGACTATCGTGACACCGATGCCCGCAACGACATCCTCTCCCAGAAACGCGCACAGTCGGTGTGCGACTATTTAGTCATCAGAGGCATCGACCCGCTGCGTCTCACGGCGAAGGGTTACGGCGAAAGAGTTCCGAGAACATTAAAGAAAGACTTCACCTTCAACGGATTCACATTCGAAAGCGGAGTGCAACTCACTGAAAAATACATCAATGCACTATCGAGCGAAGAACTGAAAGAATATGCGCATCAGCTCAACAGAAGGACAGAGTTCAAAGTCATAAGCAAGGATTATAAGCCGCGCTCCGACATCAACGACGACCAGAGAGCCAACATCAGCCTGAATCCGCAAGACAACAAGGTGTTCTTCTCACAGGATGCAAACTCGGGATTGTTCACATTCAAGGCCATCATCAACGCATACACGGAAGACATCGTTTACGACAAAGACAACGACTTCACCGTCTCACAGGCGAAGGTCATGCAGCTGCTCAACGAAGGCCGTATCACCAAAGACGACTTTGCAGGTGACGACATCGAGAAAATCATCACAGCCGGTGCTGTCAAAGACCGTTCGGTATTCAGAATCAAAGACATGTATATCGCCGACAGGAAAGTCGAGAACATAGAAGTGACGGTTGTCAACAGCCAGCGCGTCGATTGGGTCATCGGCTCGAAAGCATTGAAACAATTCGGCAGTTTTGAATTTAACACAGATGAACACAAACTGATATTCAAGTAATCAGGTAATTAGGTAATTAGGTAATCAGGTATTTAGGTAATTGAATAATAAATACCTAAAACCTAAAACACCTAAAACACCTAAAACCTAAAACACCTATCATGATAGAAAAACGTTATAGTCTTCGTGGTGTCTCGGCAGAGAAAGAAGACATCCACAATGCGATAAAAAACCTTGACAAGGGATTGTATCCCAATGCTTTTTGCAAGATTATACCTGACATTCTCGGTGGTGACGAGGAATATTGCAACATCATGCATGCTGATGGTGCCGGCACGAAGTCATCACTCGCGTATCTTTATTGGAGAGAGACAGGCGACCTCTCGGTGTGGGCAGGTGTCGCACAAGACGCAGTCGTGATGAACACCGACGACTTGATGTGCGTCGGCGCGACCGACAATATGCTGCTTTCATCGACTATCGGGCGCAACAAGAACCTGATTCCAGGCGAAGTCATCTCAGCCGTCATCAACGGAACGGAGGAATTTCTCGCGAAACTGCGCTCACTCGGCGTAGGCATTTACCTCACCGGTGGCGAGACGGCCGACGTTGGTGACCTTGTCAGGACCATCATAGTTGACAGCACCGTCACCACAAGGATGAAACGCTCAGAAGTCATTGAAAACCATATCACTCCAGGTAACGTCATCGTCGGTTTCGCGTCATACGGACAAGCCACCTACGAGGACAGGTACAACGGAGGCATGGGGAGCAACGGACTGACATCGGCGCGTCACGACGTTCTCGGACATTACCTCGCAGAGAAATACGCCGAGAGTTACGACCATTCGATCCCTGAAGACCTGATATACTCAGGAAACCACACGCTCACGGAAGCCACATCAGTGGAAGGCGTAGATGTCGGGAAACTCATCCTCGCCCCTACCCGCACCTATCTCCCAATGATGGTCCCGATCCTTGAGAACCTCAGAGGACATATCAACGGCATCATACATTGCAGCGGCGGTGCCCAGACAAAAGTGACACATTTCATCGACAAACTGCACGTCATCAAAGACAACATGATTGACATCCCGCCGTTGTTCCAGATGATTCAGGAGTCGTCAGGCACCGGCTGGCAGGAGATGTACAAAGTCTTCAACATGGGTTCACGCCTTGAGATCTACACCGATGAGAAATCTGCAGATGAGATGATAAAGATTGCCAACTCTTTCAATATCAACGCACAGATTATAGGACACGTCGAGGCATCCGACAGAAAACGCCTCACCATCAAGAGTAAACACGGAATATTTGAATACTAATGGAAATAATTGACAAGTTAGAAGAGATAAAAGAACGTTGGGAAGCCCTGCGCGAGCAGCTCAACGACCCTGATTTGATGAACGATATGAAACGTTATGTCAAGGTCAACAAGGATTACAAAGACCTTGAGCCTGTGGTAGAAGCGTTCAACCAATACAAGAACTACCTCGCGAACATCGATGAGGCGAAGGACATTCTGAAGACAGAGAAAGACGAAGACATGCGTGAGATGGCGCAGGAGGAACTCAACGAGGCGACCGAGAAGTCGGCGAAACTCGAGGAAGACATCCGTGTGATGCTCATCCCGAAAGACCCTACCGATGGCAAGAACGCCGTGATGGAGATTCGTGCCGGCACAGGCGGCGACGAGGCTGCCATCTTCGCCGGCGACCTGTACAGGATGTATCTCAAATTCTGTGAGGCGAAAAACTGGAAGGTTGAGACCGTCGATGCCAACGAAGGCACCGCCGGCGGCTTCAAGGAGATCGTGTTCAACGTCACAGGCGACGGTGCCTACGGAATCCTGAAGTTCGAGTCGGGCGTACACCGCGTACAGCGCGTGCCTAAGACCGAGACACAAGGCCGCATACACACCTCAGCCGCATCAGTGGTCGTGCTCCCAGAAGCCGAAGAGTTCGATGTCGAACTTCTCGACAAAGACATCAAGAAAGAGGTATATTGCGCCGCGTCAGGCCCAGGCGGACAGTGCGTCAACACGACATACAGCGCAGTCCGTCTCACACATATCCCGACAGGCGTGGTGGTGAGCTGCATCGACGAACGCTCACAGGCCAAAAACATGGCCAAGGCATTGAAAATCCTGAGGACACGCATCTACGAGCAGGAATACAACAAATATATGGAGGAAGTTTGCTCGAAACGCAAGACGATGGTCTCAACCGGCGACCGCTCGGCGAAGATACGCACTTACAACTATCCTCAGGGACGCGTCACCGACCACAGAATCGGATTCACGGTGTATAACCTCACCTCCGTCATGGACGGTGACCTGACATCATTCATCGAGAACCTCCAGATGGCAGAGAACGCCGAGAGGTTGAAAGAAAGCATGGAATAGTCAGTTAAAAGTTAAAAGATTAGAGTTAAAAGATTACAACCGCAACATGAACAAACAGCAAATCATAGATCAAATCCGCGCGAAGAAGTCATTCCTTTGCGTCGGTCTCGACACAGACATCAAGAAAATACCGCAGCAACTTCTCAAAGAAGAAGACCCCGTCTTCGCCTTCAACAAGGCGATAATCGACGCCACAGCGAAATACGCCATCGCCTTCAAGCCTAACACGGCGTTCTATGAGGTTTATGGCGCGAAAGGCTGGGCAAGTCTCGAAAAGACAATCAATTACATAAAGTCAAACTATCCTGAGATGTTCGTCATCGCCGATGCGAAACGCGGCGACATCGGCAACACCTCAGCCAACTACGCACGCGCCTTCTTCGAGACACTCAACGCCGATGCAATCACCGTGGCACCTTACATGGGCATTGACTCTGTTGAACCTTTCCTCGGCTTCGATGGCAAATGGGTGATTCTTCTTGCCCTGACATCAAACAAAGGCTCGAAAGATTTCCAATATCTCAACATCGAAGGCAAAGAATTATACAGGAACGTCTTGGCGAAATCGGCTGAATGGGCTGGCAGCGACAAGATGATGTACGTCGTCGGCGCGACACATCCGGAGGAACTCGGTGAGATCCGCAAGATGTTGCCGGAGCATTTCCTCCTCGTCCCTGGTGTCGGCGCGCAAGGCGGTGACCTTCAGGCTGTCGCAAAATTCGGTCTCAACAAAGACTGCGGTCTCATCGTCAACTCGTCACGCGGCATCATCTATGCCTCCAACGGCGAGGACTTCGCAGAGAGAGCCGCCGAAGAAGCGAGGAAACTGCAAGAACAGATGGCTGCCGTTTTGTAGGTGAAAGTTATAAAGGTGAAAAAGAATTGGGCAATTAAAAGACTTGTGTAACTTGTGAAAAAATTCGTGTAACTCGTGTTAAAATATTCGCTTTGCGTTTTTTAGTATTAATGCTTTTTTGAAAAATTATTCAAAAAACAACTTCAAGTCATAAAATCTTTATATCTTTGCAGCCAAATCAAAAACGTAAAATATATGACTACATTATTCGATTACAGCGGAGTACGTTACATCAACCCGCTCACAGATTTTGGCTTCAAGAAGATTTTCGGCGACAAGGAGGTGATGAAAGCCTTTCTCACCGACCTGCTTCAACCGAGTTCACCGATAAAAGACATTATTTTCCTTGACAAGGAGTTAGGCCCTGACAATGAGACATTTAGAGGCGTCATATACGACCTGCGCTGCATGACTGAAGACGGAGGCGAGTTTATCGTCGAGATGCAGAATCGCGGGCAGGAACACTTCAGCGAAAGGATCCTTTATTATCTGTCACGTTCGTTCTCAAATCAGAAAGGATCAGGCGACAAGAACTGGGATTATAGCCTGAAACCTATTTATGGCGTGTTTTTCCTGAATTTCCACATGAAAGGATTCAAGCCGCGGTACCTGAGGACGATTCAGATGACCGTCAGTGAGACCGGCGAGTTGTTCTCAGACAAACTCAAGGCTTTCACACTGGAAATTCCGGATTTCAAGGACAAATCAGAAGATTACCCGAAGACAAAGATTGAATATTGGCTGTACATCCTCGCCAACATGCAGAAATTCAAGGGACCATTGCCTTTCACACAAGAGCAGCCAGCATTCAAGAAAGTCGGCAGAATCTCAGAGATAGCCCACCTGACACCTGACGACCTGCGGTCATACGACAAGAACATGGACAACATCCGCACGAGCAACGAGGTCATGAGCTTTGCCAAAAATGAAGGTCGGGAAGAAGGCATAAAAGAAGGCATTTACAAAGTCGCAAAAAGCATGAAAGGAATGGGGCTGCCAATGACACAGATAATACAGGCGACAGAATTGTCAGAGGATGAAATTGCCGCATTGTAATCAGAAAGACACTCTCACATCACCACAAATCTTCACAATAACGACAAAAAAGGACTGACGCATCTTAAACGTCAGCCCTTTTATCTTTATAACTTTCAACTTTTAACTGAAAAGTTATCTCGCTATTGCAATTTTCTGCGTCTTCACAGTACCGTCGTTGGCAACGACCTTGACGAAATAAACGCCATTGTCGAATGAAGCGACATTCACTGTTGTCTTGACAGAACCC
Organism: Bacteroidales bacterium; assembly: GCA_024400355.1. Lineage (GTDB taxonomy): Bacteria > Bacteroidota > Bacteroidia > Bacteroidales > F082 > Limimorpha. The sequence continues at coordinate 2,824 of JAKSMZ010000052.1, read as the reverse complement.
TCAACGTCAGCGACCATCTGGCCGAGAGAGTTGTAAACCTCAACAGTCTTGATGTTCTCACCCTCAACAAAGAGTGTGCTGTTTGCAGGGTTAGGATAGACCTTCAAGTTGCTCATGGCATTCTCGCCGACTGCACTTGGTTTCCTGTTAATCCTCATGAGATCCGAGTTTTGCGAGCCAAATTCACCGTTATCTTCATCCATACCGATGATATAACTGTCAGCGACTTTGATCTTGTACCAGCCTTCGCCGAATGCGCAGCAGATACCGTTGTCGTTGTCATCATAGATATTGAACAGATAATCAGCGCCTGTAGTAAGGTTTTCAATTGTCTCAACATGAAGCTGCGTCCCGCCTGATGAGATGAGGTGAGCGTACGGACCGCCTTGTGCAACGACTTCACCAAGCGAGTTGATGAGTTTCCATGTGGTCTGTTCGCCAAACTGGTCCTGATTGATGTAAATCTTCATCGTTGTTGTCTCTCCATCAACCGGTTCTGTCTCAACCCATTCTTCACAGACAGCAGTAAACTCGACTTCGTAAGGGTAATCCTGACCGTTGGCCTTCACGATTGTGAGCTTGCCGGCGTGTGTTCCGAAAGGAATCTCCATGTCAAAAGAGATGTTCTCCCCTGCTTTTGGAGCAAGATTGCCGTTCCATTCAAATTCCGATACAGCACCATCAATTTCAATTTTATACTGAATTGAAGTGAGGTTTTCTGTTCCACCGTTCAACAAAGTGAAGTCGAATGTCTTGACCTGGCTGCAAACCGCCATAGCACGTTGGCTGACACTCTTGATGACAGGATAGATCGGTTCGTCTGACCCCTCCGACTTCTCAAGCATGTTGGCTGACAACACCTTGCGTATTCCAGATGTCTTTTCGCTTACGAATGCGATGAAATGAATGTTGTTGATGTCAACGTCAACGCCATTTGGTGAGCCTATCACTTCAGGAATTGTGTATGTGTACTCCTTTGTGATGAGTGTGCCGGCTGTTGTTGGTGCTATTGCGTCACCCCAAGTGCTTTCGTTGATAGCAGCACGAAGGACGTGCATGTGGCAATACTGTCCGCCGACCCACTGTGCCGGGTTTGAAGAGCCACCACTCTGTGACCCCCAGATGCTGTCCTGAATCATATAGACTGTAAGATAGTTCGTTGCCTCCGCACTGTTTCCAGTGTAATAGACTTCAACTGTGACGCTGGCTTCACGTGTCTCAGGGTCGATGACGACCTGTCCGCCGACGTTAAGTTCTGAAGCCTGTGCCATCTGCTGAGATGCAGTGCCTGACCACTGGCCACGGCCTTGGGCCTGCGCTGTTGAACGATTGACCATACCTGCAGGGAATCCAGACACGCCAGAACCATTGCAGATCTGAGTGCTTACAGTCGTGTTGAAGTTAGGATAACTTGTCGGAGCATAGCCGCCTGCATGAATGTTGACAGCCCACACCCGGCCAGGATTGTTGTTGCAGATTTGGTTTGCGATGACGTGTCCGTCAGGGCAATAGCCGCAGTTACGGCCCGTAAACTCCTCAATGACAACGTTTCTGTTTGAAGGTGTTGTCGATACGAACATCTGCGCGCTCGCCATGAAGCCAGCCACGAGTCCTAATACGAGTAATGTAAGTTTTTTCATCTTTTCTTTGATTAATTGTTACTAATTATGACTTTTAGAGATTTTCTCATTTATCAGAAGAAAGAGAAGACCGTTTTTTCGCTCTCCTCTTTCCACTTACTAAAGTTCAACTTCAGTATTCCAGCCGAACTCATCCTTCTCTGCGCCTGTCTGGATGCCGCGGAGTTTGTTGTAAAGTTTCTGGCTCCACGGACCCGGCTTGCCGTCACCGAACTGGTATGACTTGCCTGTGTCAGGGTCATCGATGCGTGAGATAGGGCTGATGACTGCTGCTGTTCCACATGCGCCAGCCTCTTCGAATGTTGCGAGTTCCTCTTCAGCAATCGGACGGCGTTCGACCTTCATGCCGAGGCTTTCTGCGAGCTGCATCAAGCTCTTGTTGGTGATTGAAGGAAGAATTGATGTCGATTTTGGAGTGATGTATGTATTGTCTTTGATAGCGAAGAAGTTAGCTGCACCGGCTTCATCGATGTATTTCTTTTCCTTTGCGTCGAGATAGAACTCACATGCGTACTGACCGCCGTGGCAGGCTTCTGTATGAGCGCGCAATGATGCCGCGTAGTTGCCGCCGACCTTGTAGATACCTGTTCCGAGAGGTGCCGAACGGTCGTATTTGCGTGTGATGACGTATGGGTTAGCCATGAAACCGCCCTTGAAGTATGGGCCTACAGGTGTCGCGAACACGACAAACAGATATTCATCAGCCGGTTTCACACCAACGCGGGCGCCTGTTCCGATGAGCAACGGACGGAGGTACAATGATGCACCGCTCTCGTATGTCGGGACGAACTCCTTGTTGACCTGAACGCATTTGATCATGGCTTCTTTGAATTTATCCATTGGGAAACGCGGCATGCAGATGCCGTCGCATGATGTCTCGAGACGTTTTGCGTTCTCTTCCATGCGGAAGATGCGCACCTTACCGTCAACGCCGCGGTGAGCCTTCAGGCCTTCGAAAGCCTCCTGGCCATAGTGAAGGCATGTTGCAGCCATGTGGATGTTGATTGTCTCTTCCGAGCAGATTTCGAGTTCGCCCCACTCACCGTTACGGTAGTAGCAGCGGACGTTGTAGTTGGTTTTCAGATAACCGAACGGGAGTGAACCCCAGTCAATGTCTTTAGTGTTTTGCATGATATTTTATTTTTTAAGTTGATAAATTCATTTTTTCGAATTGCAAAGATACA
>JAKSMZ010000051.1 GCA_024400355.1 Bacteroidales bacterium | reverse complement strand
GCCGAGCATTTCTGTCCTTGATATTCAAAGGCTCCGCGGACGATGGCGCATGCTACTTCGCGCGGGTTGGCCGAGCTGTGGGCGAAGATGAAGTCCTTGCCGCCAGTCTCGCCGACGAGACGCGGGTATGACTTGTAGTTGTTGATGTTCATGCCGACGCCTTTCCATAATCCCTGGAATGTGGCTGTCGAACCGGTGAAGTGTATGCCGGCGAGGTTGGGGTTGTTCAGCGCGACGTTGCCGATGAGCGAGCCTTTGCCTGGCAGGAAGTTCACGACGCCGGCCGGAAGACCCGCTTCCATGGCGATCTGCATGATATGATAGTTTGAAAGCAACGCTGTGCCTGACGGTTTCCAGATTGTGGTGTTACCCATCAATGCCGGCGTCATGTTCAGGTTCGATGCTATTGACGTGAAGTTAAACGGTGTCACCGCCATGATGAAGCCTTCGAGCGGACGGTATTCCACGCGGTTGAGCTGGTCGGGCGTTGATGACGGCTGTTCCGAATAGAGGTTGCCGGCGTAGTAGTTGTTGAAACGGTAGAAGTCGATGGTCTCGCAGGCTGAGTCGATCTCGGCCTGGAAAGCGTTCTTGCTCTGGCCAAGCATGCAAGCCGCGTTGATGCGTGCGCGGTATTTCGTCGCGAGAAGCTGCCCGATCTTCGCCATGATGCTGGCGCGTTCAATCCAAGGGGTGTTCTCCCAGTCTCTCTTGGCTTTCATGGCGGCTTCGATGGCCATGTTCACCTCTTTCTCGCTGACTTTATGGTATCTTGCGATGACGTGCTTGTGGTTGTGAGGCATCACAACCTCGCCCATGTCGCCGGTGCGTACTTCCTTACCACCTATGATAATAGGTATCTCTACGACTTCATTTGATTGTTTCTCAAGTTCTTTCACCAAAGCGTTGCGCTCTGGACTGCCTGGACGGTATTCTTTCACAGGCTCATTTGCCGGATGTGCAAACTGAAATAATGCGTTGTTCATTATCAGAATTTTTAGGGTTTGTAATTCACACAAAATAATTGCGCAAAGTTAAAGGAATTATTTTTAACTGCCTAAAAATTTTTATTTTTTTTTGAAAAATATGAATCCGGTTAATAATAGTAATATTTTTGCAAAAAAATATTGAAATGAGACATTCAAAGGCAAATATCCCGATTGTTTCGGATGCGACGGTGCGCAACTGGCGTAAATTGAATCCGAATGTCGGAGAAAAACTCACTTCGAGGGCGAACAAACGCCTCTCTGAGAAGTCGGTTCTGCCTGTCGAATATTTCTCGAATAAGGAAAACATCGTTGTTATTCAACGATTTGTGAATTTATGTAAAGAAAATAAATACAAGACCTGCGACGTGATGTTTTCCATTGGAATGAACCTGCTGACGAAATCAGAACACAGTCATCAAACTGTTGAGACGCATCGCGGTGCGACTCGGAAAATCGTTGCGTCCATGCAGCAAGATTACCGAATCATACCGGAAATACTTGATTTTCAATTTCCTGATGATGAGACGGATCTTCTCGGACTGGTATATCAGATGCTTATGACTGAAGGCGAGAAAAATACGAAAGGCTCGTATTACACGCCGTTCAATGTTGCAAGGAACATGACGAAAGGCCTTGATTTTTCGGGGAGTCAGACGTTCTTCGACCCGTGTTGCGGCAGCGGTGTCTTCATGCTCGCGCTTGAAAACGCAAAGCCTTTGCAGATCTTCGGCTGCGACAATGACCCGATTGCCGTGATGCTCGCGAAGTTCAACCTACTCCTGAAATTCCCCGATGAAGACTTTGAACCTCAAGTCTTTTGCTGCGACTACCTCAAACCTTTTTCATCACAAACACCTGAATGTCTCAAACACCTTACCACCTGCATCGTCTCGAATCCGCCGTGGGGCGCCGCCATTGTTGATGCTGAAAAGAAAACGATTTCAAAGAAGGAGAGTTTCTCGCTGTTTTTTGAAAAATCGTTTCAACAGCTTGAAAATAACGGAGTTATAAGATTTCTTCTGCCGGAATCAATATTGAATGTCAGATGTCATAAGACGTTTCGCGAGTTCCTTCTGAACAATGGTGACCTCACCTCAATCACATTGTATCCTGATGTCTTTTCCGGCGTCCAGACCAAATATGTTGACGTTGAGCTGCGCCGCCGTGACAATGACAGTCCACGGATAAAAATCATCGAAAACGGCAAGACGCGACTTGTCTCCAGATCCTCGTTTCTTTTAACTAAAAATCTGAATTTCAATTTGTTAAGTGGCGAAGACGAGAAGATGGTGAGAAAGATTCTGTCAAAGGGGCGCTACACTTTGGCTGACAGTGTCTGGGCGTTGGGCGTGATAACTGGCGATAACAGACACAAACTCAAAGACAAACAGGGCAGGGGACTTGAACCGATTTTTACCGGCAAGGAAATCGAGCCATATACCCTGAAATCGCCGAGAAAGTTCATTGAATACAAACGGAATGATTTTCAGCAGGTTGCGAAGGATGAAGTGTATCGTGCGGAGGAGAAATTGGTCTATAAATTCATCTCAAACAAACTCGTCTTTGCATACGACGACACGCGAAGCCTTTTTCTGAACAGTGCTAACATATTGATTCCCAATATTCCGGGAATGTCAGTGAAAACCGTGCTTGCTTTTTTGAACAGCGACTTGTTTGGATTTCTCTACAAATCGCTTTTCGGCGAGATCAAGATTTTGAAAGGGAACCTGAAGGAGCTGCCTTTCCCTGAAATCACCGAAAAAGAAGACGAACTGCTGAAAAGCCTTGTAAATAAGGTGCTTGCAGGCGACAGAAGTAAAATTGCTGAAATCAACAAAGTCGTTGAAAAAATCTTCCTCTCTTAACTTTCCTCTTTTGACTTTTAAACAATTCTCTTTATCGCCGCCAGAAAATGTGTATGTTTCCCCAACTCTTCGTTGAAGATGCCTGTCTGGTCGATGTGGTCAATCCTGACGTTCCCTGAAGCGTGCAGGATTTTTTCGCCTCCGATGATGATTCCGACATGGACGATATGGTGCTCTTCATTCTCGAAAAAAGCGAGGTCACCCGGTTGCGCCTCCACCAGAAAATACACGTCGTTGCCGCATTTCACCTGCTGCGAAGCATCACGCGGGAGCTTTATCCCGATGCTCTTCGCGCAAAGCTGCACGAAACCGGAGCAGTCGATGCCGAAAACAGTACGGCCACCCCAACGATACGGAACGCCTAACAACTGCAATCCGTTGGAAATCATCTCGTTTAGCTCTGGGTTTTTGTTTTGGTTTTTGTTTTGGTTATGGTTTTGGTTATCAAAAACCGTCGTGCCGAAGGTCAAAAACTTGCCGTCATAAACCTCAACGGGGTTGTTGACAACTCTGTAGGGCTTGCACTTTAACTCCTCATAATCAACTTGTTGTATGTCAGCATGCTGCTTCCTGCTGATCCACCCTTCGTAACCGTCATAGTTCATCTTTATTTTCAGCCAGTCTTTGCCGTCTTCGATGACTTGATACAAATCGTTGAACAATAACTCGGTGACTAATTCGCTGTCGTGTGAAGGCTCCTTTCTGACGCATACTGTGGAAGATTTGCAAATCCCGTACATGTTTCTTTGTGCTTAATTATCAAACAAAAACTTTTTTTGCAAAATTACACGAAAAATTTGTACTTTTACAAGTTCGTAAAAATAAAAAATGAAAGTTTATTGTATTTGATAAATAATTGAATATGAATAAAATAGAGAAAATGGCCGATGATATCCGACATTCGTATTATGACATTTGGAGAGTGCTATTGTTTGTCGTTGCAGTGGTTTTGGCGGTTTATTTCATGCCTCGGAGCGTGAAATTCAAGTATGAATTCTCCAAAATGCGTCCGTGGAACCACGAAACATTATACGCCCCGTTTAATTTCCCGATTTACAAGACAGATGAGCAGCTTTGGAAGGAACGCAATGATGCGATGGCAAACGTGCATCTGATTTTTGTCTTTGATGAGAAAATTGCGGATAAAGGTCGTGAACAGTTGATTTATATGTTTGAGAATCAATATGTCGGCGCAATGCGTGACAAGGAGATGTATGGGGATGTGGCATTGAGGATTTACGATTCGATACAAAACAGAGGCATAATTTCAAACGCCGGTGCTTTCGGCAACATGAGTTCCGGAAGCATAGTGGATGTGCTGAACAACAAGGTGGTGCATGAGATTTCGCTGGATGAGGTTTACAATATGGCAACGGCTTCCGATGCGGTGGCTTCGATGTTGGAAACAGTGAGTGACCCTGAGGTCGCGAAGTTCCTTGACAAATTGATTCTCGGGTCGTTGCGGCAGAATATCATTTTCTCGGAGAGCCTGACGACACAGGCGAGAAACCGTGCTTTTGACAATATCATGCCTACTTTCGGCATGGTTCAGAAAGACGAACTCATCATCTCGAAAGATGAAGTTGTTACCGAAGAAAAATACATGATAATCAATTCTCTACAGAGAGAATACGAGGATATGTATTCCAATTCTTTCTTCGGGACGAACAACATTCTGTTCGGACAGATAATGCTTGTGACGATAGTGTTCTTGTGTCTGTATGTGATAATGAAGATGTTCTATCATGGCATTTTCAGTCAGGTGAAGAGGATAATAATGATTCTGGTGCTGATGTTGCTTGCTATAATCCCGACGTTCATAGTGCTGAAATACAAGGCGGAATGGCTTTACATGGTGCCGATTTCAATAACCGTGATGATACTCATGACGTTCTTTGAGCCGCGGGTCACGGTTATTGTTCAGATAATGACACTTCTTGTTATATGTCTCGCGGTGCCGAATCCGTTCCTGTTCTTCACCGAACAGCTGTTCGTCTCGATTTCCGTGATGTTCCTTCTGGCGAAACGCAAGAGCCGCTCGGCGTATTTCAAGGCGTCGCTGCTTGTGTTCATCGCGTATGTCTTCATAAATGTCGGTGCTGTGTTGATGTTTGACGGGAGCTTCGACAGGTCGTTCATTTTCAACGTGGAGCTGTTTGCCATGAACGCCTTCCTGACACTGCTGGCCTTGCCGCTGATTTTCGCCGTTGAGAAGATTTTCCGTGTCGTCACGGAATTGACCTTGCTCGAACTGAGCAATACAAACAGTCCGCTGCTGCGTCGCCTCGCATCGGAGGCACCCGGTACTTTCCAACACGCGATGCAGGTAGCAGATCTTTGTGAAGAGGCTATTTACAACATCGGCGGCAATGCGTTGCTCGTAAGGACAGGCGCGATGTATCACGATGTCGGAAAGTTGAGAAATCCGAGTTATTTTATTGAAAATCAGCATGGGACGTATAATCCGCATGAAGACCTCTCAAACGAGGAGAGCGCACAGATTATCATCAGTCATGTCATCGACGGCATTGAGATCTGCAGCGAATACCGTATTCCCGAACAGATTAAGGATTTCGTCAGAACACATCACGGGACCCGCCGCACCGAGTATTTCTATGTTCAGGAACTGCATGATAACCCCGATGTTGACGAGGAAAACTTCAAGTATCATGGTCCGATTCCTTTCTCGAAAGAGACCGCCGTGCTTATGATGTGCGATGCTGTCGAGGCGGCATCAAGAAGCCTGAAAGACAAGACGAAGATATCAATCAGCTCGCTGGTTGACAATATTATAGACGGGCAGATCAAGGCTTGCCAGTTTGATAACACAAACATCACCTACCGTGACGTGATGACTGTCAAGAAGGTTCTGAAGAAAAAGCTGATCAATGTGTTTCATCCGCGTGTTGAATATCCGAAATAGGGGAGAGGAATCGAACGATCAATGTTTATAGAGTAAAGACAGAAAAGGTGGAATGTATTTTTCCGACAGCGTATATGCCTGACATTCAGTGGCTGGCATTGTTTTTGAGGCACGAAGATCCAAGGATTGAAGTCTTTGAGACTTATCAGAAGCAGTCGTGCCGCACTCGCTGTAATGTGATGACAGCCAACGGTTTGCAGACGCTGACGGTGCCGGTGGTAAAACAAAACGGCAATCACACGATGACAAAGGATGTGACGGTAAGCTACCGCGAGCCGTGGCAGCAGATTCACCAACGCTGTCTTGAGGCCGCATACCGTAAGTCACCGTATTTCGACTATTATTTCCCGTATCTGGAAAAGGCGTTTCAGACTAAATTCGAAACGCTCGTCGAGTTGAATGAGTTTTGCCTGAAGTTCATTCTTAAAGTATTGAAAGTCAATAAGGAAATAAAATACACTGAAGATTTTGCGAAAATAGCAGGCCCGACAGATGACTACAGGTTGTCGCTGTCGAAATGGCAGCTGGAGATGACGCATTTCCCGAAATATTACCAGGTGTTTGAGGACAGGCAGCCGTTTGTGTCAAATCTTTCGGTGCTGGATCTGCTTTTCAACGAAGGGCCTGAGTCGCTCGGCTATCTGGCCAATCTGTCGAACATCGAGCGGAAGTAAATCTCGTCCTTCGCGCCTACGGAATAGCTCGGCTGTTTGCCCTCTTCAAGGAAATAAACAGTCGGTATGTTTCTGATTTTCAAAACGGTAGAGAGCTTTTGCTCGGCGTCAACGTCCACTTTATAAACGTTCACTTTGCCTTTGTATTCCTTGGCAAGATTCTCAATGACCGGGGCGACCTTCTTGCACGGTCCGCACCATGTTGCATAAAAATCAATCACGCATGGCAGCTCGCCGGCGAAGGCGAAAGAGTCGGGATAAGTCTCGAAATCCCACACATCTTTGATGAAGTCCTTGTACGACAATTCTTTTATCAATTCATTCTTTTTGATTGATTCTGAAGATGTTGCATCCGACTGGCTCTTGTCTTCGCCATCGTTTCCTGACCCTCCGCAGGCCGAAAACGCCATCATTGCCAAAATCGCTATGACAGGAAGTTTTTTCATGAAAATAAATTTTTGCAAAAGTACGTTTTTTTTCATTTTAATCGTATCTTTGCAACTTTAAAAATGCAATTATTCATCAATCAAAATAAAATAGAAATGGCAAGAAAATTAGAGAAGAAAGACCTTCTGAAGAACGAGGTCAAACACATTGACATCAAGAAGTACGACTCAACGGAAATCATCGACGCGATGCGCCAGATGTCGTTCACCTCACGCGACACGGCACGCGCAGCCGACATCTTCATGATGATGTGCAAGGAGAAACAGTGCACCAACATCCTCACGCTCGCCGGCTCGACATCAGCGGCAGGCTGCATGCAGGTTTATGTTGACATGGTCCGCAACAAGATGATCGACGTCGTCGTCTCGACAGGCGCATCAGTCATCGACATGGACCTCTTCGAGGCTCTCGGTTTCAAACATTATATCGGTGAAAAAGAGAACGTCATTGCTGACACAAAGCTTCGTGAACTTTACATCGACCGTATCTATGACACATTCATCGACGAGGAGCAGCTCCAGGCCTGCGACAACGCCACATACGAGCTTTCAAACATCCTCGAACCGCGTCCGTACTCGTCACGCGAGTTCCTGTGGAACCTCGGCAAATGGCTGCATGATGGCCACGGCGTGAAGAAAGACAGCCTCATCCAGACATGCTACGAGTGCGGCGTCCCGATGTTCTGCCCGGCATTCAGCGACTCGTCGGCAGGCTTCGGCATCGGAAAACACCAGTGGGAACGCACACACAAAAACGAGAAATATGTCAGCATCGACTCTGTCCGCGACTTCATCGAACTCACTGAAATCAAGATGAACGCCCCACAGACAGGCTTGTTCATGGTCGGTGGCGGCACGCCTAAGAACTTCGCACAGGACACTGTCGTCTGCGCCGAAATCCTCGGCTATGATGTCCCGATGCACAAATACGCCATCCAGATTACCGTCGCTGACGTCCGCGACGGCGCATGCTCGTCATCGACACTGCTTGAGGCCGGTTCCTGGGGCAAGGTGAGCGAGAAGCTCCAGCAGATGGTCTATGCCGAAGGCACCACGGTCATCCCGATGATTGCCTCATACGTCTATCACAACGGCCCTTGGAAGAAACGCGAGTACAAGAACTGGCAGAAACTCTTCGAGAAATAGTAGCTTTAGGAGTTTAAGGAGTTCAAGGAGTTTAACCACAACTACCTAATCACCTCAAACTCCTAACTACCTAATCACCTAATTACCTATGTTAATAACAAACATCAAAGAGCTTTGCGGCGTTCTTGAAGACGGCAGCCTGATGAAATGCGGAGCCGAGATGGCAGCGCTTGGAAGGATAAAGAACGCATACCTTTATGTAAGAGGCAGTAAGATTGCTGATTATGGCACTATGGATTCTGCGAAACTGCAAGAATATCTTGCAACGGAGAAGAGAGTCGTTGATGCCAAGGGCGGTCTCGTGCTTCCGGCGTTCTGCGACTCGCACACACACCTCGTCTATGCGAACTCGCGCGAGATGGAGTTTTGCGACAAGATCCGCGGCTTGAGCTACGAGGACATCGCGAAACGCGGTGGTGGCATACTCAATTCCGCCAAGGCAACGGCTGCCGCAAGCGAAGACGAGCTTTACGAGTCGGCGATGATGCGCCTCGAAGAGATAATGCGCATGGGCACCGGAGCCGTCGAGATAAAGAGCGGCTATGGCCTCACCACCGAGAGCGAGCTGAAGATGCTGCGTGTCATCAGACGCCTTAAGGAGAACTCGCCGCTGACGATAAAATCCAATTTCCTTGGCGCACACGGCATCCCGATGGAGTACCGCGGACATCAGGAGGATTACGTTGACCTTGTCATCAACGAGATGATACCGATGGTGGCGGCTGAAGACCTCGCCGACTTCATCGACGTGTTCTGTGACAAGGGGTTCTTTACCTGCGAGGACACCGAGCGTATTCTCATGCAGGGCATCAAATACGGCATGAGGCCGAAGATCCACGCCAACGAGATGGCGGTGTCGGGCGGCGTGCAGGTCGGAGTGAAATACGGCGCCATCAGCGTTGACCACCTCGAACAGATCGGCAAGGCCGAGATTGAGGCACTGAAAGGCTCGGAGACGATGCCGACGGTGCTGCCCGGCTGCGCGTTCTTCCTGAACCTCCCGCTCTCGCCGGTGCGCGACATGATAAACGCGGGATTGCCGGTCGCCATGGCCTCGGACTTCAACCCGGGGACGTCGCCTTCGGGAAACATGCAGTTCGTCCTTTCGTGCGCCTGTATAAGATACAGGATGACACCGGAGGAAGCACTCAACGCCACGACCTTGAACACAGCTTACGCAATGGGCGTGAGCGAGGAGCTCGGCTCGATAACCAAAGGCAAAATCGCCAACGTAATCATCACAAAACCAATGACACAACTTGAGTTTATGCCGTATTACTATGGCGCAAACAAAGTCGAAAAGATGATTTTGAAAGGAAAAGTCGTCAGATAAAATCCTATAACTTAGAACTTGAAAAGATGCCGTTTGAAAAAGCGGCATCTTTTATGTAAAATCATCCGCCGAATAAATTCTGACTTATACGCCTTGTTTTTAACCTCGTTTTTGCAACTGCAAAACTAAAGGTGGTGGGCTTCAGTGTTCAGTCGATTTTCGTGTTTGCTTTCAGCAGGCCGTTCTCGAACAGGTCAACGATACGTGAGCCTGTCGCGACATCAATGGTGTGGATGCCGAGTTTACGTGCGGCGGCGCGGTTTTCTTCGAGGTCATCGATGAAGAGCGTCTCTTCGGGTTTCAGACTCTCGGAATCGAGGACGTAGCGGAAAATGTCCAAGTCAGGTTTTGAGAGATGCAGCGCGAACGAGAAAAACGCCTTGTCGAAGAGACTGTCGAACTCGCGGTATCCGTAGCGCAGCTGGAGGTCGCGGACGTACAGGTCGTAATGTATCTCGTTGGAGTTGCTGAGCAGGAAGACGTGATAATTCTGCTTGAGTTGTTTCACCAGATCGATGCGCCGTTGAGGGATATCGAAGAGCATTGAGTTCCATATTTCGTCAAAAACGGCGTCGGTCACGCTGATTTTGAGAAAATTTTTCACTTCATTTCTGAACGTTGAGGCCTTGATAATGCCTTTTTCGAAGCGTTCCAATATCGCCAGAAACTCAGGGTCATGCAGCTTTTCAACGTTAGTGAATCCCATTTTATTCATTTGATTTCCAATGGCTTGAGTATCGATATCAATCATCACTCCGCCGAGGTCGAAGATGATGTTTTTTATGTCAGAATGAGTTGTTTTCATTTTTTTTAAAATTTTTGTTGAAAATTCGCTGCAAAGTTGTAAAT
>JAKSMZ010000050.1 GCA_024400355.1 Bacteroidales bacterium | reverse complement strand
GTTGTATTGTTCATCCGATTTCGGACGTTGATACGACCATCCGTCGCGCGAATTTCTTCTTTTTTCAAAATAAGACTTCAGTTTGGAAATCCAGTTCAGCTCGCCACGGCGCCAATACAGAATAAGTATCAAGCCAAAAATCATGCCGCCGAGATGCGCGAAATGCGCTACATTATCAACACCTCTGAATCCGGAGAAAAGCTCGATAACGCCATACAATATCACAAACCACTTCGCCTTGATCGGAATCGCGAAATAGATGTAAATGCGCGAGTCGGGCCATGTCATGCCAAATGCGAGAAGTATTCCGTAAACGGCTCCCGAAGCACCGACTGTCGTCATCATATTAAGGTATTCCTGCATCGTAACTATCTGATTTGCAGCAATTCTTACGCTTTCATATCCTTCCAGCGTCGTGACATATTGGATATATTGGACAATCTCCTGTGTAATTCCGGCACCTATTCCGCATACAAAATAGAAAATGAGGAAACGCTTCGGACCCCAATAGTTTTCTATCGCATTGCCGAACATCCACAGCGCAAACATGTTGAAAAACAGATGCGAGAAACTACCGTGCATGAACATATAAGTGACAAACTGATACGGTCTGAAATCCGAGGCACCGATGTAATGAAGTCCGAGATAATCAGCAAGATCAATATGCCAGACATAGTCCATTGTTATGGTGGCAAGGAAGAATATTCCATTGATAATCAATAGATTTTTAACAGCAATCGGTAATATTGAGAAGCCTTGCGGCCTGAATTGGTTTTCCATTAGTTCAAACGAGTTTTTAATTCTTCAGCATTAATAATTGTATAAATTTTCTTTCCTGTCGGCGAGACTTCGGTCACAGCGCAGCCGAAAAGCCTGTCAATCAGACTCTGCATCTCGACCGGGCTCATTGTCCTGCCGGATTTCACCGCCATCTGAGCCGACAGTGAGCGTGCGAGATTGATCTTTTTATCTAACTGACAATCAGCCATGTTTGTTTTATAACCTTCCAAAATCTTTTCAATCAGACAGACGGCATCACTGCCTTTGCTGTCAGCAGGCGTCCCATTAATAATAAAGGTTGTCTGGTTCAACATTTCGAGTCTGAAACCGACTTTCTCAAGTTCTGGTTTTATCTCTTTCAGGATTGACGCATCATTGATATTCAATGAAATATGTTGCGGGAAAAGCTCTTGCTGCGATGCCTCAACGGTCAGTTCCATCTCTTTCAGGAACTTCTCGAAAAGAACCCTCTCATGCGCCAGATGCTGGTCAACGACAAGCAACCCCGACTTCACAGCCGTCACGATATACGACTGTTGAAGCTGGATAAAAAGGTTCTTTTCCTCGTCTGTCACCGGTTTAACATCTTCAACATTTCCGTTTTCAACCGTGTCTTTTGAGTCATCGTAAGCAATTCGCCAATTCTGTTGCTGATGATGTATCGGATTGATTTTAAACGGGTTATACATCGGATTAAAATCAACTTTCGGTTCAATGACCGGCCTGTCGGCACGACTTGCCTCACCGAAATCTATTCCGAGATCGGGACTGACATCAAAGTCAAGCATCGGTGCAAGGTTATGCTGTCCGATAGCCTTGCGCACCGCTGAATGCAAAATGGCATAAACCATCTTGACATCAATGAAATTCACCTCAGTTTTTGTCGGGTGGATATTAATATCAATTTCTTTCGGATCTATTTGAATATCAATAAAATATCCGGGGAAACAGTCTTGCGGAATAAGTTCTTTGTATGCGCTTTCCACTGCATGATGCAGGTAGGCGTGCTTTATAAACCTGCGGTTCACGAAGAAAAACTGTTCGCCGCGTGTCTTCTTCGAAAACTCAGGCTTTACGATGAAACCATTGATAGTGACGGCGTCAGTGTCTTGATTTACAGGCAACATCTTGCTTTCGTAGTCTTTGCCGTAAAGTCCGACAATCCGCTGTTTCAGCGACCCCGGATAAAGATGATAGACCTCTTTTTCATTGCTCATGAAAGTGAAGCCGATTTCAGGATTCATCATGGTGATTCTGAAAAACTCTTCGTTGATATGACGCAGTTCGGCATCATTGGATTTCAAGAAGTTACGTCGTGCCGGAACATTGAAAAACAGGTTTTTTACTGTGAAATTCGTGCCGACTGACATTGGTTTGGGCATCTGTTCCGTCACCTTCGAACCTTCGATTTTTATCTTCGTCCCGACCTCATCATCTTTACGTCTCGTTGAAAGTTCCACCTGTGCTATTGCTGCGATGCTCGCCAACGCCTCGCCCCTGAACCCCATCGTCCTTATCTTGAAGAGGTCGTCAGCGCATCTGATCTTCGATGTCGCGTGACGCTCGAAGCAGAGACGCGCGTCGGTCTCCGACATGCCACAGCCATTGTCAACGACAGAAATAAGCGTGCGGCCTGCGTCTTTGACCACAAGGTCTATCTGTGTCGCACCGGCATCTATAGCATTCTCTATCAATTCTTTAACGACAGATGCCGGACGCTGTATCACTTCACCGGCGGCAATCTGATTCGCTACGGAATCCGGTAACAACTTTATAATATCTAACTCCATAACATCAAATAAAACATTGATTCTCAATTATTTCTTACCAAGCATAAGAAACATCCTGATGAAATCTTCCACAACCGGCGTGAACAGGATAAAATACACCAACACTGCTGCGATTCCAAATATAATCACGAAACGCATCGTCTTATATCTTGACCTGCGGCGGTCGCCCTCCTCATCAACCGAGTCCACCCTGCCCCAACTTTTCCTCATTTTCAGACGCAATTTGTCTTCTTCCGACAAATTTGAATCAAGCCCAAGCTCCGCCTTACGACGCTCAAGTGCTTCTTTTTCAGGGTTATAATAACGCGGTATATAGTTGAACCGGCGCGGCTCCGGCCTGTGAAACATGAAAATTCCCATGACTTAAATTTTAACTCGCAAAAGTAAGCATAATTTTTGACTTAAACGGCCATTTTTTATTATTTTTGCATTCAATTTCTTCGGTTTCTGACAAATGAAATACAGTTCGAATATATTCAGTTTAATTATTTGTATATCAATAATTTGCCCATTATTGTCATGTTGTGGTGAAAACGAGACAGGACAATCATTGGTCTGTCAGGGGAAAGACAACCTCATCGAATATTCAAGCAATCTTTACGTATCACATTACAAATCAGGCTATTGCATCAAAATCACGAATCCGTGGAAAAGCGGCAGTCTGGGCGAGGTTTATCTGTATCCGGACACTTTAGAGTTGCCTGAAGAATTGTCAGCAAAACAGACAATCAGGACACCAGTCAAGTCGGTTGTAGCCTATTCTTCGACACAATGGTCTGTCTTTCAGCAACTTGGAGAATTAGAGCGCGTGAGAGGAATTTTAGAGAGCAATTACACGGACAACCCTCAAATCAAACAGCTTATCGCTGACGGCAAAATGTCGGATGTCGGGACTGAATCAAAGATAAACATCGAGAAAGTCATTGATATTCATCCTGATGTGATTCTTTACACCCCGTATCCGAACATTCAGGACAACAAAATCGGCGAACTCACAGGCGCGGTCATGCTGCCCTTTGCCGACTATCTTGAGAATCATCCTCTCGGCCGCGCTGAATGGCTTAAAATAATCGGCTGCCTGACTTGCCGCGAGCAAGAGACAGACCGTTGGTTCAATGACATTGCAACTAATTATGAATCAATTAAATCACAATGCAAAAAAGCAAAAGACAATCCTACCGTTTTCTCCGATTTGCCTTTTGACGGACAGTGGTATATTCCTGGCGGAAAGAGCTACATCGCACAGATTTTCTGTGATGCCGTCGCCGATTACGTCTGGAAAGACAATGATGCGACCGGAAGCCTGCCCGTTGACGCAGAGACCGTCTTGGCAAAAGCCGGCGACGCTGACTTCTGGCGGATTATGAATTCGACAGACACACCGTATTCATACGAACGGTTATCGATTGAAAATGAGCTGTTTACATATTTCAAAGCCTTTAAAAACAGGAACGTCATCGTGTGTGACATACGCCAAAGCGCATACTTTGAAAAGGCACAATATGAGCCGGATGTGTTGCTGAAAGATTTCGCCACGATATTTCATCCGGAGTTATTTGAAGACAATTACAAACCAAAATATTTCCATTTGCTGAATGAGTAAAAACAGAAAAATAATTGTTATTTTGACAATAATCCTGCTTGGAATTGTGTTGTTTCTGGCCAATCTTTTTGTTGGTTCAGTCAAGATTCCGTTTAAAGATATTCTTGATGTATTACTTAAAGCAAATAATGATAATTCATTAAATACCATTATTTTAAATTACAGACTACCCCAAGCCATAACAGCACTTTTAGCTGGTTCCGCACTTGCGGTTTCCGGACTTCTTATGCAAACTCTTTTCCGCAACCCTCTCGCCGACCCTTCAATGCTTGGCATAAGCAGCGGGGCAAGTCTCGGTGTCGGGGTGGTTATTCTTCTTACCGGTGTCATCACCAGCACATCAGTCTCTTCACTCGGTTGGTGGTCAACCATCGGGGTAAGCCTTGCAGCCTTCGTCGGAGCCGTGGCGGTTTTGTTCCTGATTCTCGCGTTCAGTACCAAGACAAAAAACATGGCCACATTGATAATCATAGGTTTAATGATTGCATACATCGCAAGTTCGGTCACCGATATTCTTAAATTTTTCAGCATGAAGGAAGACATCCATGCCTTCGTCATTTGGGGAATGGGCAGTTTTTCAAACGTCGGGACCGAACGGCTGACAACGTTGTCAATCAGCGTCATCATCGGTCTGTTGGCTTCGTTTTTCCTTTCCAAAAATTTAAATGTTTTACTTTTAGGAGATACATACGCCGAAAATCTCGGATTAAACATCAAACGCAACAACCTGATTATCATTTTAATATCAGGTTATCTCACCGCCATTGTAACGGCTTATTGCGGTCCGGTCGCGTTCATCGGTCTCGCAGTCCCGCATATTGCAAGATTCATCTTCAAAAGCAGTGACCACCGGCTTTTGCTGCCAATGACAATGCTCATCGGAACGGATCTCGCTCTCTTCTGCAACGTCATTGCCAGAATACCTGGCTTTGATGGCAATCTGCCGGTAAATGCAGTCACAGCCTTCATTGGCGCACCAATCGTCATCGCGGTCATCATAAAAGGCAACAAGGTTGTAAAATAAAAAAGAAAACCATGCAAATTCTCAAAACACATTCTCTTTCAATCGGTTATACGAATAAGACAATCGCATCCGACATTGACATCGCTCTTGAGGCCGGCGACATTGTCGCTCTGATAGGTCCGAACGGCGCTGGCAAATCAACGCTCTTCAAGACACTGTCAGGACACTTAAAACCTATAGCCGGAACCATTGAAATCAACGGTGAGAACGCGGAGAACGTCACAGCAAAAGAACGTGCGAAAATGATGAGCATCGTGCTGACCGAACGCCCCGATGACATGTTTCTGACAGTCCGTGAAATCGTGGCTTCAGGCCGTTTCCCGTACTCCGGCATGTTCGGGAAACTCTCGGAAAATGATGATGAAAAAATTAAAGAATCACTTGAAATAATCGGAATTAAACATCTGAGTAATAGATTATTTAACACTTTATCAGATGGCGAAAGACAGAAAGTAATGATTGCAAAGTCAATCGCACAAGACACGCCAATAATCTTCCTCGACGAACCAACCGCCTTCCTCGATTACCCAAGTAAAATCGAGCTGTTTTCAATTCTGAGACGACTTTCCAAAGAGCAAAAAAAGACGATTATATTCAGTTCACACGACTTAGAGCTTCTGCTGAGATATACCGACAGCCTTTGGGTCATGGGCAAACAGCTGCCATTCATAAAAGGCAGATGCTCCGAATTATTGAAAAACGGCAAGATACAAGAGTATTTCAACCTTCAAGATACTGACAACGAATATCTTACAAATAGAATCTGATCAATCCATCCATCGGATCCTTCACTATTTTGCCACAGCGCAGACCATGTTGCGACAGACGTTTCCGGAGAATATCCTGAAAATAAAACGCCACAGAACCGATGAATCCGACATCATGACATTTGCCATTCTCCGTCAAAGGAACTATGAAACAGTTGATAAATTCGTCAAAGCAGCCCGACACCAAATCAACAACATATTCATTATCAACGTTTTTATAAGCAAATTTTGAAAATGAGGCTAAATATTTTGATGGTTGTGAATGTTTATACACATTGTCTATCAACGTGTTTCTGTCAATTTTGTATTCCAAAACAAAGTTTTTGCGCAAATCATCAGGCATAATTCCATAGAAGTAATCGCGAACGATTTTCTTGCCGATATGGCAGCCACTGCCTTCATCGCCAAGCAGATAGCCGAGCGAAACGGCGTTTTTTTCAATGTCTTTTCCGTTGTAAAGACACGCATTCGAGCCGGTTCCAAGGATGCAAGCTATTCCATGTCCGTTGCCGAAAAGCGAATGGCAGGAGCCTAAAATATCAGAGAAGACCTCAATTTCCGAAAACGTAAAAATGCAAGAAAGCTTTTCTTTCATTTTTTCAACATTAGAAACATTCCCGCATCCCGTTCCATAAAAATAAATATTTGTAATAGATTTAATATCAATATTTTGATAAACATTATCTAAAGTCGAACTTGAAATTAAATCCATATCACAAAAGTTAGGATTAAAGCCGTCAGTAGTGAGTCGTCGCGTTACTTTTTCACCATCGAGCAGCACACATTCAGCTTTTGTGGAACCGCAGTCAACAATTAAAACCATATCCGAAAATTTTTGCAAAAATAAAAATAAATCCAAAACGCAAAAAAAAATTAGATAACACATTGTTTAATTGACTATTTTTGCACGTTTAAAAACTTTTTGCTTTACAAACTTTAAACCTTACAAACTGACATGGGCAGAAGCATGAGAAAATGGCGCATTGAAGATTCCGCCGAGCTTTATAACATCAACAACTGGGGTATTAACTACTTCTCAATCAATGAGAAAGGCAACGTCGTTGTCACGCCGCGTGAAGGCTGCGCATCGGTTGATTTACGTGAACTTGTCGATGAACTCGCGTTGCGCGACGTCTCGGCACCTATGCTGATACGTTTCCCCGACATCATCGACACGCGCATTGAACGGATCGACTCATGTTTCAAGGCAGCAGCGAAGGAATACGAATATAAAGGTCAGAACTTCATCGTCTTCCCGATCAAGGTGAACCAGATGCGGCCTGTCGTCGAGGAGATCGTGAGCCACGGCAAGAAATTCAACATAGGACTTGAAGCCGGCTCGAAACCGGAGCTTCACGCCATCATCGCGTCAAACACTGATTCCGAGTCACTTATAATCTGCAACGGATACAAGGACGAGAGTTACATCGAACTCGCGCTTCTCGCACAGAAGATGGGCAGAACCATCATCATCGTCGTCGAAAAGATGAACGAGCTTCGTCTCATCGCCAAGCTCTCGAAACAGCTGAAAGTCACCCCGACCATCGGTATCAGAATCAAGCTGGCAAGTTCAGGCGCCGGAAAATGGGAAGACTCGGGCGGTGACGCAAGCAAATTCGGTCTGTCTCCGTCAGAGCTGCTCGATGCCCTTGAGTTCCTCGACAAAAACAACCTCCGCGACTGCCTGAAACTCGTGCATTACCACATCGGCAGCCAGGTCACGAAGATAAGAAGCATAAAGATAGCGTTGAAAGAAGCAGCACAGTTCTACGTCCAGCTTCACAAGATGGGCTTCAACATTGATTTCGTCGATATTGGCGGCGGCCTCGGCGTGGATTACGACGGCACACACTCAGCCAACAACGCCAGCAGCGTCAACTACAGCATACAGGAATATGTCAACGACGCGATCTTCTCCATTGTTGATGCATGTGACAAAAACGGTTTCAAACACCCTAACATCATCACCGAATCGGGACGTGCACTGACAGCACACCACTCGGTGCTGATTTTCGAAGTGCTTGAGACTGCCTCACTTCCAACATGGGACGATGAAAACGAAGTCGTAAGCGAGAACGACCACGAACTTGTCCATGACCTCTACGAGACGTGGGACAAACTCTCAAGCAAACAGTCATCGATGCTCGAGACATGGCACGATGCGCAGGAGATACGCGAAGAAGCACTCGACCGCTTCAGCATGGGACTTCTCGACCTGCCCACAAGAGCCAAGATCGAACGCATCTTCTGGTCAATAGCATTGGAAGTCAACCAGATGTGCAACGACATGAAACGCGTCCCTGATGACTTCAGTTCATTGCCCAAGTTATTGGCCGACAAATACTTCTGCAATTTCTCATTGTTCCAGTCACTGCCCGACACATGGGCCATCGACCAGGTCTTCCCTATCATGCCGATACATCGTCTCAACGAATATCCCGACCGTGAAGCGACGTTGCAGGACATCACCTGCGACTCCGACGGCAAGGTCGTGACATACGTCACCGGGCACAACCTGTCGCATAACATCCCTGTTCATTCCGTTGACAAGAAAGAACCATACTACATCGGCGTGTTCCTCGTAGGTGCTTACCAGGAGATTCTCGGCGACATGCACAATCTCTTCGGTGACACCAATGCCGTCCACATCTCAGTTGACGAAAAAGGCTATTATATCGACCAACTCATTGACGGCGAGACCGTTGCCGAGGTTTTGGAGTACGTGCAATACAGTCCGAAGAAACTTGTCAGAACTGTTGAGTCATGGGTGACGCAGTGTGTCAAAGCCGGAAAAATAACCGTTGAGGAAGGCAAAGAGTTCCTCTCAAACTACCGTTCCGGACTGTATGGTTACACTTATTTGGAATAGAGTCTATCGTTGAAAATAAGAAATTGTTCGATGCACTGCGGTGCGTCTCAGATCTGAAATGTGTCTCCAACCACGAATGACACTTTATGAACTTTCTGTATCTCATCGAACTTTTTTTTCATTCCGATGTTTTACACATGGCAAAAATATGTATTTTTGCGCGATTTTACGGACTAAACAGAACATAAAATGAAGAAAATTAAATTAGGCATCAACGGCTTCGGAAGAATCGGCCGTCTTGCCATGAGGATCGCCGAACAGCGTGGCGACATTGAGGTTGTAGGAATCAACGACATCCAACCACTTGACTATCTGGCATACAACGCGAGATACGACTCTGTGCACGGAAGATTTAACGGCACCATTGATTATGATATGGAAAAGAACATCATGACTGTCAATGGCAGAGATGTTAGAATTTTCGCAGAGAAAGACCCGGCCAACATCCCGTGGGGAGAAATCGGCGCCGAATATGTTCTCGAATCGACAGGCTTGTTCCTGACAAAAGAGAAATGCCAGGCTCATCTTGATGCCGGCGCGAAATACGTCATAATCTCGGCACCTTCAAAAGACGACACTCCGATGTTCGTTTATGGTGTCAACCACAAGACCTACAAGAAAGGCACAAAAGTTGTATCGAATGCCTCATGCACTACAAACTGCCTTGCCCCTATCGCGAAGGTCCTCAACGACAACTGGGGAATCGAGATGGGCTTGATGGCGACAATACACGCTGTCACTGCAAAGCAGAGAACCGTTGACGGAAACTCTATCAGAGACTGGCGCGGCGGACGTGCTGCCTTCAGCAACATCATCCCATCGACGACAGGCGCGGCAAAGGCCGTCGGCAAAGTCATCCCTGAACTCAACGGCAAACTCACAGGCACTTCTTACCGCGTCCCGACAACCGACGTGTCGGTCGTTGACCTCACGGCAGTCCTGAAGAAACCTGCCACATACGAAGAAGTCTGCGCCGCGATGAAAAAGGCTTCCGAAGAAGGCGACCTCAAAGGCATCCTCGGCTACACCGACGACCAGCTCGTTTCAACCGACTTCGTCGATGACATCCACTCTTCAATCTTCGACCAGCAGGCCGGTCTCTCACTGAACGAGAAGTTCGTGAAAGTCGTAGCATGGTACGACAACGAAATGGGCTACGCAAGAAGAGTCTGCGACCTTCTCGCACATATCGCAAAAGTCAATGAATAACAATCATTTGTACTAATATGAAATGGCTGGCAAATTTTTCTGCCAGCCATTTTTTTTGTAAGAACCTGACGTTTTCATTTGTTTTGCATTTTGCCTTTGATGTAAGCAACGACAATCACCATTTTCTTAAATTGTTTCACCGTCCCGAAGCGGAAATCAAATTGCCACTCAATAGTCAATCAACAGCAACATTGACAA
>JAKSMZ010000005.1 GCA_024400355.1 Bacteroidales bacterium | reverse complement strand
TGATAATGAAGTCATTGTAGAATATGATGATAAAGCCGATCCGATTATCATCAGCAATCCCAATCTTCTGAATGACACGATTGATGTCGTTGAGACGGACGATTTCATGATTATCGACTCTGTTGACAGGAGTCTTCCCGACAGTGTTCAGATGCGCATTCAGGAGCTTTTCGATGCCGACAATTCCGGCGAGGGTATCGTAGATGAATCTGATGTGATGCTGGAAATGATTGATACTCTGCAAATTATCCCGTATTTCGATGAAAGCAAGGCAAATTCATGCAATTATCCAAAAGGCTATGTCCCGACGTTCCCAGACAGTATCTATGCGAAGCGCATTGAAGATTTGAACCGTGAGACGACGATTGAATTGGTTTTTAACAAACACGTCAAATCGTTCATTGATGTGTATGCCGTTCAGAAAAGAGACAAGACCGCGCGGATGTTAGGCCTCGCCGATGTGTATTTTCCGATGTTTGAGCAATGTCTCGACAAATACAATATGCCATTGGAACTCAAGTACTTGGCTGTTGTTGAGTCGGCGTTGAATCCGACAGCTGGCTCTCACGCCGGCGCGAAAGGCCTTTGGCAGTTTATGTATGGTACCGGCAAGGTGTATAAACTTAATTCGACTACGATGGTTGAAGACCGTTTCGACCCGTTGAAATCGACAGAGGCGGCATGTCAACACCTTCAGGATCTGTACGATACCTTCGGCGACTGGTTCCTTGCCCTTGCAGCATACAACTCTGGTGCGGGCAATGTGCGTAAGGCTATAAAGCGTGCCGGCGGCATCAGGAACTATTGGGCGGTCTGGCCTTTCCTGCCGCGCGAGACACGTGGCTATGTGCCGGCTTTCATCGCCGTGAATTACATCATGAATTATTCCGATGAACACAATATCTGCCCGCTTGACCCGGGTATCATGAAGGATGGTATTGACACTGTCACCGTTCATCAACCGCTTCATTTTGAGCAACTTAATGAGATGCTTGGCATTCCGATGGCAGATCTGAAATTCTTTAACCCTCAATATAAGCAACAGATTATTCCGGCTTCCGACAAGAAACCGTACCTGCTCAGCATTCCGGAGGAATATGTCGAGGCGTATATCGAAAACGAAAAGGCACTTTATGAGTTCAGGACGAAACGCGGCATTGACAAGGAAAAGATGCAGGAGGAAATCAAGAAAATATCCGACAGAAGCGTCCATATCGTGAAAAGCGGTGAAAACCTCGGCAGTATCGCGAAGAAATACCATGTCAGCGTGAGCCAGATCCAGAAATGGAATAATATGAGAAACACCACTATATACCCGAACCAGAAACTGGTGGTCTATCCTTCAGGTGCACCGATGGCACAGGCCGGCAATTCGGCTCCTGTCGAACGTTCGACAACACAACAGGTTCATGTCGTGAAGTCAGGCGAGACTCTCGGCAAAATCGCATCAAAATATAAATGTTCTGTCACCGACATCAAGAAATGGAACAACTTGAAATCCACAACGATAAAAGTAGGGCAGAAGCTGAAAGTCTATCCGCCAGAAGGTTCAGGCAGTTCATCCTCAACCACTTCAACAGGCAGCACCCAGACCTACACGGTCAAGTCGGGCGATACGCTTTGGGAAATAGCTAAGAAATTCAATACGTCTGTCGATAAAATCAAAAAGACAAACAACCTCAAGAGCAATAACCTGAGTGTTGGACAAAAACTCAAGATTGTGAGATGACTTTTGAGGCTGTTTGACAGGTCTTATCAGAATCTGATGCTGTAAATCATTGATTCCAATTGTTTTAGGAAATCTCTTTTTTCCTTGTTCGGATAGTAAACAAAACCTTCGACGGTGATGAGTTTGTTGTGTTCAGGGTTTACAATCGTATATGAGACAAATGGTCCTGCCATGAACTCCTTGTGTATGTTCCACATTCCACGCATCTCAACGGCGTAACCTGCCGGAAAGTCGGGTAAAACCGTAAATACAGGCGGGACAAATTCCAGTTCAGTGATCATATAGCTTCCGTCGGTCGGTCCGGAAATGTATTTCTTAACAATGGAGTCGCGTACCTGCACAAGACGCGTCTCGCTTAAATCTGATTCGTTTTTGTATGGTAACTCGTAGATTATCAGATTCATAAGCAGCTCTTTCGTCTCCGCGTCCTTCGTGATGCTCATGTAGTTGTTCCTGTCAACACTGATGCAGAAGTCTTTTGGCACAACCATTGAGAAACCGAAAGTGTTTTTCACCTTGTTCATGGCATCAGTGTTGGCGTTAGGCCTGAAGAAATTCATGAAACGCTGACGCTCATTCTCATCGAAAAAGGTTTTTAGCTTATCTTTTTGTGAATCAAAGACTTTAACCCATGTCTCGGCGTCTTTTGCCTTAATCTTCATTGCATATTGCGGCGATGACATCCAGTCGTTTTCCGACTCAATCACAGGATTCGGCAATTCAGAATTTATTTCCGCAATGATGAGATTACGGTGTTTCTTGAACATATCGTTAAGTGCTGACATATTGATATTCACCACTTTATATGTTTTTTCGGGCTGTGGCAAACCATATTGCTCCATCTCGAAATATCCGCGAACCGCCTCACCGATGCTGCCGTTCCATTGCTCTTCGTTTTGCGTCACCAAAAGAATCTCCGAACTGCCGCCGACAGAGCGGTCTTTCCTCTGCTGAACGTTTTTTTCGGAACACGACACAAACATTGCCGATAATGCCAAAACTAATGCTAACACTCTGATTATCTTCATATTTATAAAAATTTTACTGGCTGCAAAATTAGTAAATTATGTTTTTGTTTTTCATCATAACGAGAAAATTTCAAAAAACTTATTGGCAATAAAATTATTTGGCGAAAAAATGCTATTTTTGCACCATTATTATGAATCATGGAGAATCAAGGAATTTCTGTTTCGGCAAAATCTTCTTCAAACATTGCAATCGTAAAATATTGGGGTAAACATGGCGACCAACTGCCTAACAACCCATCGGTAAGTTTTACGTTAAATAATTGTTATACAAATACTTGTGTTAAATATGACAAAGATAGTACGAATGGTTTGCAATTTTTGTTTGAAGGGAAGGAATCGCCGAAGTTCAAAGAGAAAATAAACAAATATCTTGAGGAACATTTGGATTTGTTCCATTTTTCGGCTGATGTTGTCAATCATCTGACGGTTGAAAGCAGCAATTCTTTTCCGCATTCTTCAGGAATTGCGTCGAGTGCTTCCTCGATGAGTGCGCTCGTGCTTTGCCTTCTGAAACTTGAAAAGGTCTTGGAACATGACACTGCACCGGTTGACCTCCGTCGCGCGTCGGTGTTGTCGCGCCTCGCATCGGGAAGTGCGGCGCGTTCTGTCTATCCTGTGATGGCTTTGTGGGGCGAAACTCCTTCATTCAAAGGCAGTTCCGACGAATTTGCAGTACCTCTCGCCGACATCGTCGCGCCTGTTTTCAAGACATATCACGACACGATTCTTATCGTTTCAAACAAAGAGAAAAGCGTGTCAAGCAGGGCAGGTCATGCGTTGATGAACGGGCATCCGATGGCGGAACAGCGTTATGCAACAGCACGTTACAACATATACCGGCTTATCAGCGCGCTTAAAAACGGTAATTTGGAAACATTTATTGACATCGCTGAGTCGGAGGCAATCCAATTGCATGAAATGATGGCTACGTCAAATCCGGCATACAGATTGGTTGAACCTGACACGTTGAAAATCACAGAGGAAATCGGTAAATTCAGGTATAAAAAGAAAGTTCCGGTCTGTTTCACGCTTGATGCCGGACCAAATGTCCATCTTCTTTATCCTGATGAGTTTAAAAATGAAGTCGCTGTTTTTGTTGAAGAGAAACTGAAATATTATTGCTTTGAAAACCAATATATTGACGATTTTGTAAATATTTTTTAACATTATTAGTTTTTGTTTTTAATGGGAAATACTATAAAAAATTACTACGGTAAAGTAATTCTTTTTGGCGAATATTCAATGATTTATGGGTCATCAGCGCTTTTGATACCTTTATATACTGGTTCGTCGCATTGGGATTTCATCTGGCGGAATCCCGGAAAACGTAACTATGCCTCCAACAGAAGTCTTAACGTCTTTTACAATTATCTCAAAGATAATGAGCGTTTTAGCGAACATATTGACATTGCAAGATTTAAGACAGAGTTGAAAAAAGGGCTTTTCCTCGACTCAAGCATTCCGTCGGGATACGGTGTCGGAAGTTCCGGCGCACTGACAGCTGCTGTCTATGACCGTTTTCATAACAATGAGATTGAAGACCCAATGGAACTGAAAAGATTTCTTGCCGATATGGAGAATTGTTTCCACGGAAACAGTTCCGGACTCGACCCGCTTCAGTGTTACTTCGGCAAGCCTTTCATCCTTGACGAAAACAAGAAAATCAATATCCTTGACGAGAATTTCCTTCCGGAAAATGTCCATATCTTCTTGATTGACAGTAATATAAAGTCTGACACAAAGTCATTGGTCAATTACTTCAACGAAAAACGCAATGATCCACGTTATCTGAAGGCATACGAAGAACTGTATTTCCCATACGTTAGCCGTTGCATCAACTCACTTGTCACCGGTGAAGTTGATGTGTTTTTTGAGAACTTGTCGAAACTATCTTATTATCAGACAATTATGTTTGAGCCAATGGTTACGGACAAGATGATGCCTTTGTTCTCTGTGAAAAGAGACGCAGCTCATTTCCAGATAAAACTGTGTGGTTCGGGTGGCGGCGGTTACTTCCTCGGATTCTCCGACGACAAAGACGCAACCGAGCACTACATGGTGCAGAAAGGTTATCCGATAAGTTGGATTATTTAATTCAAAATCAATAATATACAATATTGATTCCGGGATGCTGCTTCCTTAATGAGTCAATATCCTTTTTCTTGACCTTTGAATTGAACGCCTTGATGTGTTTCAACGTTGTGGTGTTCATTATCGGTGACAGCGTCTTGACAGGCGTGTTGGCGATGTTCAGTTCTTCAAGTGTCATGCAGTTTGCTAAGGCTTTGATGTTTTTGACGCTCGTGTTGGCGATGTTCAGAACCTTAAGGCCGGTCATGTCTTCTACGACACTGATTTCAGTGACTTTGGTATTTTCTATTGATAATGAAGTCATTGTGTTGATTCCGCCCAAAGCTGTGATGTCATCAATTGCGTTCCCGCTGACATCTAAAACTTCAAGCAGTTGCATGTTTGCAAGCGGACTGAGGTCTGTCAGCTGATTGTCTTTGACAACGAGTTTCCTGATGAAATGCAGTCTCGAAATCGGCTCCAAACTCGAAACCATTGTGTTTGAACTCACTTCAATCTCAGTTATGTCAGCGAGTTTCTGCAACTGTTCGGCTGTCGGATTCGCATCAGCACTCACATATTCCTTGAGGATGTCTCTCCACGAGTTGTCGAGTGTGTTCCACCAGCTGCGGAGTTGTTCTGTCTGATAAATCACTGTCACTTGTGGTTGTGCGACTTTCAGGTCAAACACAGTTTCCGGTGTTATCTTGCTGTTCTCCGCGTAAATCATGCTAAGTCCAGTCATGTTGTGAAGTGGCGACAAGTCGGAGACGAGAGTGTTTTCGATGTTGAGTTCCTGTAGGTTCACAAGGTTCTCAAGTGGTTGCAGACCTTGGATCTTGGTGTTTTTCATCTCAAGCTGCTTTATGTTGAGCAATCCGCGAAGTGGCTCAATATCAATTATTTTAGTGTTGTTCAAAACCAATTTCTCAAGGCTTGTGAGTCTGTTTATAGGTTCGGCATCTTGTATCGCCGCATCAACTTCAAGCGATTTTATCTGAATGAGGCTGTGAAGTTCCTCCGGCGTCGGGTTGATTTCTATGTTTGTCTGTTTGATAAAGGCTGTCTTCCAGTAAACCGGAAGGCTCTCCCACCATTTTCTCAATGTCTCTGTCTCGAAAATGACCATGACTTTGCTGTTTGCCTTGGCAAATTTCATGGCTTTCTTCGAGTCGATATCAGTATTGTCGCAGTAAATCCTGATGAGTTGTGGGAGGTCTTTCAATGGCATGATGTCGGCAACTTTTGTGTTGCTGCATTGTATCTCATTGAGTTTAAGCATATTGCTTAAAGGAGACAAATCTGTGACTTGTGTGTAGTCTAAGTTGATACCTTGAAGGTTCTCAAGGTGTGTGATAGGTGTGATGTCGCTGATGCCGGTGCCGCTCAGATTCAGGTTATGCATGGTCGGTGCGAGATACACTGAATCCAATGTGGTGACTTGTGTTCCTGAGATGTCAAGACTCGTGAGCTGCGTGCAATAATTCAAAGGTCTGATGTCGGCAGTCTGCACACCGGCTATCGAAAGGTTTGTCAGCATCGTGAAGCATTCAACTGTTCCGATGTCTTTAACCGGAATGTTGTCGGCTCTCAATACGAGCATCTCACTGTTGTATTTGAGGCTTGAGATGTCGTCTATTTCCGTGTTGCTGATATTCAAGTTCTTGATTTTGTTAAGATTTCTGATCGGGCTAACATCAAAGATATCTGTGTTTGAGCAGTCGAGATTTGTGATTTCCGACATTTCCTGCAATGGGTCAAGGCTGTGGATGTCGGCGTTGTAGCTGACATCAATTTCGGTTGTCTTCGACAGTGACGACAGCTTTGAATACACGGCATTCATGTCGGCTGCGATTGTGTGTTCGAGAAGCACGTCATCAATGTAGGTGCTCAGGACGATGGAATCCTTATATATATGGCTGATGTTTTTCATTTCGATGGTGTCGAAGATAAAGCTGTTTTCGCCGAAATACTGCTTCCATGCAAGTGGCATTTTGTTCCACCAATTCCTTAGTTCTTCATTTTCATTAGGTTTGGTGGTGTAAATGCTTGCAATCTTAAGTTCTTTCTTGAAAGGGTCGAGGTTTATCTCCATGAAACGTTTGCGTCTGTCGTTCACGCTGTCGCCCGAAATGCTGTGCCCGTTCATCGTCCTCATTGTGGTGACGAAGAAATATGTTTCGTTTTTTTCGTTGGTTTTCACGTCAATGTTTTCGACGTTCAATGAAAACGTTATGTCTTTGAAAAAGAAGTCGATGTCTTTCAGATATGCCTGAATATCCTTGTTGATAGAGGTTCTGCGATGCTCATCAAGGTCGTCTTCGATTTGGACTTTGTCATCTTTGAAAATCTTGAGGTAACTTTCGCGGAAAATGATGTCTTTCTCTTGTGTCGTATTATCAGGATTTCCGATGAAAGAAAACGTGTCTTCAAGATATTTGACCATCATTTTAATCTGGTCTTTGTATTCATTGACATTATCATTGGCATGGCCGTTTTTCTTTTGTGCCGAAACGTTTACGCACAGAAATGCAGCCATCAAAAAAAACAGAAACTTCTTCATTATTTTGTCTGCTGAATTGAAGGTTGGTAAATTTTCAATAAAGTTTGTCTTTCTTCTTCATTGATATACATGAGGTTAGATATCAGCCAGCCTGAGTTGTAACCGGTACGGTTGAACCATGACACTTCAAAGTACCAGTTGTTAATCTGCAAGACGTGGAATTTCACGCTTTCAACGTGGTCAAATTTCAGATTACCTTTTTTTATTTCATAGAAAAATAGAGTGAGATAATCTGGCTGATAATCTGTAGATGCGTAGTAATCAATGATTTGTGGGTCATTAAAGGCCTTATAGATATTCATGAAGTCAAGTTCATGACTCATTGGATGAAGGAAGTGTTTTTCTTTTTCCGCGAGTTCGCCTTGCGGGAAATATTGTTGGAACTCGTTGAAGAACACGTTGGAAATCACCCATTTGGAGCCGAGACCTTCTTTTTCTATCGCCATAATCAGGCTGACGTCAACGGTATTTCCTTTCCAGATGAATTTGGCTGAAACCTCTGAATACCATTTTCCGCCAAGGAACTGAAAGAACTGGCTGTTGTTTTTGGTGAGGTCATCGACGAAAAAGTCGCGGAGACTGCCTGCCGTTCTTGGGTTTTCCATGTCGAACAACAACGGCAGGACGGTCTTGCGCTTCGCTGCATTGTGGTAATCGGGACTTTTCGGGTCAATCTTGGTGCCATATTGATCCTCTTCATAGTTGAAACGACTGATGAACTGACTCATCTGTTTTGTCATCGTATAAAGCTCAGTCTCATCCATTTGGAAGTCGCCAAGGCTTCCGCTAATCACTTGTGCATCAATATTATAACACAGAAACGTGATTAAAACAAATCCAAAAAATCTCGAAAACGCATTCATTATTTCAAAGCTGTTTCTTTAACTCTCATATCGCCGAGCATGACATCCCAGAAGCCGATGAGACGGCCACCGATCTGTGTCTCTTTGCGTTTCACATAGACTGTGATGTCTTTCTTTGTGGTGTCCTGATAAACGAGTCTGCCTTCGGCGTCGTAACCTTTGAAGGTCTGGAACACTGTGATGACACCGACGTAAGTTCCGTCTGGCTGGCGTTGTAAATCAGATACATACTGAATCTTGTACCAGTCAATCTCAACGCGGTCATAGTTGAGACGCATCAATCTTTCGAGGTACTGGCGCACCTTGTAATATTCAATCTTTGTCTTTGCAAGTGATGAGACACCGATTTCGGCGTCTGGTGCGAACAGCTCTTCGGCACGGTCGATGACTCTGTTCGCCTCGCTCCATGGTGTGTCTTTCGAGCCGACGATCTTCACGTATTTTGAAAGGTCGCGGACTTTTTCAAGTGCGAGACTGTCGATGTCGTGTTTGCGCTCCGGACTTAATTCCGGTTCCTGTGCGAATGACTGGTAACCTGTCATTGCGAAAAATGCAAATGCTAATGCGAATAATATCTTTTTCATGTCTTTACTTTTTAATGATTAATTCCAATTCAGTGATCTTGCCGTTTTCCATCTTGATGTTGTTGACTTTGGCACCGGCTTTTTTCTGGTCTTTCACGTAGTTGAGGTACTGCTCGGCTGTCGTCGGACGGTCGTAGTCGCCGTATTTGTTGATGAGGATGAGGACGGGGACGTCGGGCGAGCTGAAAAGTCCGAGGGCTTCCCTGATCAAGCTGTTGGCTGCGTTGACATCGCGTGCACCGGCGATTCTGTTGAGGTATTCGTCAATGCTTGTTTTCGGCTTGTTCATCTCTTCCATCTCCCTGAGTCTTCTCTCCTCGGCTATGCGCTGCTCTTCAGCTATACGTGCCATCTCTTCCTTGCACGCCGTGACAACAGACTGCGCTCTGTCTATCATCTCCACAATTTCCGGATTTTTCTTTGAGAAATCTACTTCCTTGATCTTGTCAAGTCGGGCCTGTTGCTCGTCACAGCTCCATTCCGTTGTGCCGTCAATGATTGCCGTGAGGTCTGTCATGGCCTGTTCAACTCTTGCTTTGTACTCTTTTTTTGTCATTTTACCTGATGATTTACAACTTGTTACGCCAACAAGAGTCACGAGCGTAACCATTGCAATAACCAGAATGTTCTTAACAGTTTTTTTCATTTTCTATAAAAATTTAACGTTATAAATCTTACATTTTTATTATCAATAAACAAACTTGCAAAAATAATGTTTTTTTGCGGTTAAAAACGTAAATAATTCAAGAATATTTTGCATTTTTGAAGCCGAAATGAAACATTACAATATACCGATATTTTTGCCGGAACTCGCATGTCCGTACAGATGCGTTTATTGCAATCAATTCAGTATTACAGGAAAACAGCATCTTCCTGATATTCAAGATGTTAAAAGTATAATCGAAAAACATCTTTCAACATTTCCGTCCGGAGAAAAGTTTGTGGAAGTCGCATTTTTCGGTGGTAATTTCACCGGCCTGCCTGTTAAAATGCAGGACGATTTTTTGAAAATTGTGCAGCCATACCTCGAAAAAGGCCTCGTTGATGGCATCAGATGCAGCACCCGACCTGACTATATCGATGAAAAACGTGTCAGAATCCTGAAGGATTTTGGAATGAAAAACATTGAACTCGGTGCGCAGACGACAAACGATGAGATTTTGTTGAAATGTGGTCGCGGGCATACTTTCAAAGATATTGAGGTCGCTTCGCAAATAATTAACAATGAAGGAATTACGCTTGGGTTGCAGATGATGCTCGGACTGCCCTTCGACAGTTTTGAAAATGATATGCAGACTGCCCGCGATATTGTCAGACTTGGAGCCGCGGAAACCCGCATTTATCCTTGTATAGTGGTGAAAGACACAGAGTTGGAACGCCTTTACCGTAATGGTGAATATGTCCCGCTTTCGCTTGACGTGGCCGCTATTCAAAGTGCGAAAATCTATGAGTTCTTTGAAAACAATGGTGTAAAGGTCTTGCGAGTTGGGCTTCATACTTCCGAAGATCTTGATAATCAGGCATATATCGCAGGGCCGTATCATGCAAATTTTGCCGATATGGTCTTTTCAAAAATTTGGGGAAACAAGATTGATAATGCGATTGAAAATGTCGGAAAACAAACAAATTTCCACTCGGAAGAATTGACGGTCAAGAAAATCAATGAGTCGTCCGTTGTAGTAGAAGTCCCCGAAAATCAGCTGCCTCATGCTGTCGGTTACAGGGGCGAGAATAAGAACAAACTTGAAACAATCTATAAATCAGTAACTTACAAGGTTCTTAAAACATCATCTTCAGTAAATAAAACAACCATAATCGCAAGTGCGACAATGCCCGCTGAAGCACGTGAAAAACTTGAAACTCTCGGAGATGTGGTCTGGCTCGAACCTTCTGGCTTGGCTTATCAGTCGATCTCATCGCACCCCGACATTTTCTTTTTCTGTGATAATGAAAGAGACTGTAAATCAATTGTTTGCGCACCGAACACGCCGACCGGATGGCTTGAGAAAATAAACTGCCCTATTATTAAAGGTGAAAAGCCTGTTGGCAGCAAATATCCTGAAACTGTTCATTACAATGCCGTCGGAATTGACAATATTTTAATTCACAATTTACAGTTTTCAGACGATAAATTGTGGAAGAAATCTTTGCAAATAAATGTAAATCAAGGATATACGCGTTGCAATCTTTTGGCGTTAAATGCTGAGAATTATATCACATCAGACTTAGGGATAAAAAAGGTGCTTGAAAAGCATGGTTTCAATGTCTTTTATGTTGATCCTCAACAGATTATATTACCTGGGCAGAAATATGGATTTTTTCCTGGCTGCTGTGGGCTTCTTGGCGACAGTGTGGTTGTCTGCGGTTCGCTGAATTATCTGAAGGAATGCAAGGAACTGAAGAAGTTTATCAGACGTAACAAAATGAAAATCATTGAATTATATAACGGTAAACTTGTCGATGTCGGAAGTTTGTTTTTCATCAAATGATTTCAAAAAAAACTCGTGTAACTTGTGTTAAAAAATAAAACATTATCTTTGCGCCCATGAAAGAAATTGAGCTTTTATCTCCTGCGAAAAATCTTGAAGTCGGCATCGCGGCAATAAATCACGGTGCTGATGCTGTTTATATCGGTGGTCCTGATTTCGGTGCCCGCGAGAAGGTCGGCAACAGCATTGAAGACATCGAAAAACTGTGTCGCCATGCTGCCATTTTCGATGCAAAAGTGTATGTGAC
The DNA here is from genome assembly GCA_024400355.1 of Bacteroidales bacterium. GTDB lineage: Bacteria > Bacteroidota > Bacteroidia > Bacteroidales > F082 > Limimorpha. The sequence goes on along the minus strand of JAKSMZ010000005.1, from coordinate 19,330 downwards.
TCTCAATACTTTGTTGTTTGATAATGAGTTAGAACAGGCACGCAAGATGGCATGGGACTGCTGGAACGCCGGCGTTGACGCTCTCATCGTGCAGGACATGGCACTTCTGCAGATGACCGACATGCCGCCGGTTGCGTTTCACGCCTCGACGCAATGTCATAACATTTCTGTTGAAAAAGTGAAGTTTCTTGAAAAGGTGGGTTTTTCGCAGGTTGTGCTTGCGAGAGAACTGAGTATCAATGAAATAAAAGAGATTCGCTCAAAGACCACAGTGCCTCTGGAGTTCTTTGTTCACGGTGCATTGTGCGTCAGTTACAGCGGGCAGTGTTATCTGAGCCATGTCATCGGGCACCGTTCCGCCAACCGCGGTGCATGTGCGCAACCGTGCCGGCTTGCCTGGAACCTCGAAGATGAAAACGGACATTCATTAATTTGTAATAAGCATCTGCTTTCACTTCGCGATTTTAACAATTTCAGAAATCTTGAAGAACTCATCGATGCCGGAATCACATCGTTCAAAATTGAAGGCCGATTGAAAGACGCTGATTATGTGAAGAATACGACAGCTTTTTATCGCCGTGAAATAGATAGAATCATCGAAAGGCGTTCAGATCTGAAACGTTCGTCACGTGGCGTCTCAACTCCGGCATTCGAGCCTAATCTTGAAAAATCTTTCAACCGCGGCTTCACCGATTATTTCGTTCACGGCCGTCAGAAAGACATCGACGCGCCTTACACTCCGAAATCAATGGGCGAATACGTCGGGACAATAGAACAAGTCAATGGCAATAAGTTGATAATCAGCAGTGATGCTGAATTTCACAACGGCGATGGTCTTTGTTTCCTCGATAGAAACAACGAACTCCAGGGTTTCAACGTGAATGGCGTTGAAGCCGCACCTCAGTCATTCAAGAGAAAAGAAAACAATCTGTTGATCACTCCGTCGCGTTTGTTCAAATCAATCCCGCCTCACGTCAGGCTTTTCCGTAATTTCGACATTGTATGGCAGAAAGCTGTTGAAAACTCTTCCGGACAACGAAAGGACAAAATCAGTTTGCGGCTCGTTGGCAGAGAAGATGGGATAGAGCTGTTTGTCGCACATCAATATCTTGAAAATCAGGAAGTAAGCGTGTCTTTGCCATTGGTTTTGTCGCAGGCGAATAACCCGGAAAAGGCTATGGACACAATCCGGACAAAGCTCTCGCAGTGGGGCGACACGAAGTTTGTTGTCGAAAATATTGAGGTTGACTTCAGCCGGCCGTATTTCATTCCAGCTTCGGCACTCGGTGAGCTGAAACGACAGCTTGTGGTGAAGCTTGAAGACGCTTTGGTTGATAGACACCGGCAGAATAGGGAGATTAGACAATCGCTCGAATCTGAAATCGAATATCCGGAGAAATCGCTCACATATTTCGGCAACGTGATAAACTCCGAATCACGACAGTTCTATGAAAATCACGGAGTTGGGAAAATTTCGGATGGTTTGGAAAAGACAATGCCAGATGGTGATGTCGTGGTTATGACGACCAAGCACTGCATACGTTTCTCAAACGGTTTGTGCTCAAAGAAAATCGGGAAGCCTGCTTCACCTTTATATATTTGTAACGACAGAGGCCGTTTCCGCCTTGACTTTGATTGCAGGAATTGCCGGATGAAGGTGGTTTTTGAAAACTCAAAAAGTTCTGACAATCAATAAAAAGGTCATCTGATGTCACATCGTTTTGCATCATTGATGAATATGCGTTGGTTTTGAGACCGTATGTCGTCACCATGGTGAGGTGGAATGCCTTTCTCGTCTTGGTTTTCATACGGAAAAGAAACCTATATTCGTCTTTTAACTCTGCGTTTTCTGAAAACATGATTTCGTCTAATATTTCCCATTGCGAATTATTTTTCGCTTCAAAAATATACTTACCGCTATATTTCAAGAAAAAATGTTTGCGCTAACTAATTAAATATTTTTTTTCAGCGCACTTGATAAAAATGTGTATTTTTGCACCTTATAATTAATGGAAACAAAATTTTTTAGATTATATGTTCAGGACTAATACTTGCGGTGAACTTCGTATGGCAAACGTTGGCCAGGAAGTCACTTTGAGCGGATGGGTGCAACGCGTGCGTGACAAGGGCGCATTGATGTGGATTGACCTCCGCGACCGTTATGGAATAACACAACTCTTTCTGCAAGAAGGAGTTAGCTCAGTTGAAGCTTTGAAAACCGCCCGCGAAATCGGACGCGAATACGTCATTCAGGCGAAAGGCACCGTGGTTGAACGCGAGTCGAAGAACCCGAAGAACCCGACAGGCGACATCGAGATAAAAGTTGACAGCCTCAATATCCTCACGACTTCAAAGGTGCCACCTTTCACCATTGAAGACCAGTCGGACGGCGGTGACGACATCCGTATGAAATACCGTTACCTCGACCTTCGCCGTAACCCAGTGAAGAATAACATCATCCTCCGTCACAACATGGCTCAGGAAGTACGCAAATATCTGTCAGGCAACGATTTCCTCGAAATCGAGACACCTTGTCTCATCAAGTCAACACCTGAAGGCGCACGCGACTTCGTTGTTCCGTCGAGGATGAACCCTGGCGAGTTCTACGCCCTCCCGCAGTCACCTCAGCAGTTCAAGCAGCTTCTCATGGTCTCCGGCTTCGACCGTTACTTCCAGATTGTGCGCTGCTTCCGCGATGAAGACCTGCGTGCTGACCGCCAGCCTGAGTTTACACAGATTGACTGCGAGATGTCGTTCGTTGAGCAGGAAGACGTCATCAACATGTTCGAAGGCCTTGCGAAACATCTCTTCAAGACCATCAAAGGCATCGAGTTCGGAGACTTCCCGCGCATGACATGGCACGACGCGATGAAATATTACGGAAGCGACAAACCAGACATCCGTTTCGGCATGAAGTTCGTCGAACTCAACGATGTCGCCAAAGGCCACGGATTCTCAGTTTTTGATGAAGCTGAACTCGTTGTCGCCATCAATGCCGAGGGCTGCGCAAACTACACGCGCAAGCAGACCGACGCTCTGACTGAATTTGTGAAACGTCCGCAAGTCGGGGCGAAAGGCCTCGTTTATGTGAAATACAACGAAGACGGCTCGATAAAGTCATCTGTAGATAAATTTTATACACCTGAAATCTTGAAGACGTGGCTTGACAAGTGCGGCGCGAAACCTGGCGATATGCTTCTCATCATGAGTGGCAAGGCGATGCCGGTGAGAGTGCAGATGAATGCGCTTCGTCTTGAGATGGGCAACCAGCTCGGACTCCGCGACCCGTATAACTATAAACCATTGTGGGTCATCGACTTCCCGCTTCTCGAATGGGACGAGGAGACACAGCGTTTCTATGCGATGCACCATCCGTTCACGGCTCCGAAACCTGAAGATGAGTATCTTCTCGAACAGCCGGAACGCTGGGGTGACATCCGCGCCAACGCATACGACATCGTCTTGAACGGCGTCGAGGTCGGCGGCGGCTCGGTGCGTATCCACGACAAGAACCTCCAGAAGAAGATGTTCCACACACTCGGTTTCACCGACGAGAAGGCACAGGAACAGTTCGGCTTCCTGATGAACGCCTTTGAATATGGCGCACCACCTCACGCAGGTCTCGCTTTCGGCTTCGACCGCCTCTGCTCGCTCTTCGGTGGTCAGGACAGCATCCGCGATTTCATCGCATTCCCGAAAAACAACCAGGGCCGCGATGTCATGGCAGAGTCACCGTCACAAATTGCACAGGAGCAGTTGGATGAGTTGCAGATTGCGTTGAATCTTAAAGATTTGAATAATAAATGAAAAGAGTACTAATTGCAACGGGTGGCGGCGACTGCCCTGGCTTGAACGCCGTGATTCGCGCCATCGTGAAAAGGGCATCTCTGGAAAAAGACTGGGAGGTCCTTGGCAGCATACAGGCCTTCAACGGCGTGCTGTGGACACCGCAGGAGATTGTCAAGCTTACACCTGAGACCGTGCGCGGCATTCATTTCCGCGGCGGCACGATAATTGAGACGACAAACAAAGGTGGCCCGTTCTCATGGCCGGTGAAGAGAAACGACGGCACTTGGGAGACCGTTGACCGTTCCGACGAGATGATCGAACGGCTCGAATACATGGGCGTTGACTGCGTTATTAACATAGGTGGCGACGGCTCGCAGCGAATCTCGCAGAAGCTCTTCGAGAAAGGTCTGAATATCATCGGTGTGCCGAAGACCATCGACAACGACCTCTCGATGACCGACTGTACCTTCGGCTTCCAGACCGCAGTTCAGATTGCAACGGAATCTGTAGATAAACTCGTCACCACGGCGACAAGCCACAACCGCGTGTTCGTGCTTGAAGTCATGGGCCGCGATGCCGGCTGGATCGCGTTGAATGCAGCAGTGGCCGGCGGCGCTGAAGTGTGTCTGATTCCGGAATTTCCGTACGACATCAATATCGTGAAGGAACGTCTTGAAAGCCGTTTCATCAACGACAGAGGCTCCGCCATCGTTGTCATCAGTGAGGGCGCAAAACCGAAAGACGGACAGCAGATATTCGAGGTGAGCAAAGAGGTCGGATATGAGAATGTGAAGCTCGGCGGCATCGGCGTGAAATTCATCGAACAGATGAAAGCCGCTGGTTTCCAGCATGATATGCGTGAGACGACACTCGGACACCTGCAACGCGGCGGCGTGCCGATAGCTTACGACAGAGTGCTTGCATCGCAGTTCGGCGTGAAGGCGTTCGAGATGGTGCTAAACAAGGAGTACGGCAACATGGTCGCATATCGTCACCCGAATGTCATCAGCGTGCCGATCAGAGACGCTGTGGCGAAGATGAACTTCGTGCAGCCCGACTGCGACCTGGTAAAGACAGCAAGAGGACTCGGAATCTCATTTGGAGTTTAGAACTACAGGATATTCATCCGGTTCGCGTCTTGTTTCAGGAAGACGAAAATCATTATCGAGAACATCAAGAGGCTTGAGCCTCCGTAACTTAAGAATGGCAATGGGATGCCGATGACAGGCACTAATCCTATTGTCATTCCTATGTTAATGGCGAAATGGAAGAAGAAGATACATGCAATGCCGTAACCGTAAATCCTGCTGAAAGGCGAGCGTTGCCGTTCAGCTAATATAATGATTCTCAACATTAACGCAAGATACAGGCATATCAAAGTGAGACATCCCACAAAGCCGCTTTCCTCCCCGATGGTGCAGAAGATGAAGTCGGTGTGCTGCTCCGGGACGTAATTGTATTTTGTCATCGTGCCTTGCAGGTAGCCTTTGCCGAGGAAGCCGCCGGAACCGATGGCTATCTTCGACTGGTTTAGGTTGTAACCGACGCCTTTGGTGTCTTGCTCAAGTCCTAAAATGATGTTGATGCGCGTCTGCTGATGTGGCTTCAGGATATGGTGAAACGCGAAATCGACAGAGAATATGAACGCGCAAGAGGCGATCAGAATGCCTGTCAGAACGATGATGTTACGTTTCGTCCTGTCGATGAGCAACAGCATGATTCCATACACTACCGCTGCGCCGACCATGACGTACCATTTTAGAAAGCAGAGAGTCAGCACGAAAAGGATGACGGCAATGACACCGGTGATGAGCAGCTTACCGCCCATTCCTTCACGGTAAAGGACGAGCAGAAACGTGAGGAAAACGAGTGCGGAGCCTGCATCGCCCTGTGCCAAAACGAGAAGCATGGGCAACATCACGATGCAATAGGCGGTGATCTGCGTCCTGCGGACTCTCGTGTCGGTGTCGATTTTACCAAGAAAATGCGCGAGGGCGAGAGCCGTGCCGAACTTCGCAAACTCCGACGGCTGGAACGATACCGGCCCAAGTTGTATCCATGACGTTGAACCAGAGATTTTGGAGCCGACAAGCAGGACGGCTACAAGCGAAAATATTGACAGTCCGTAGATCAGATATGCAAAAGCATTGAAAAACTTTGCGTCGATGAGAAGAATGAGAAATCCGGCAACAAGGCTGATGCCGATGAAAAGCAGCTGCTTGCCGTAGTTCTGCGACATGTCGTAGATGGCAGGGTGACTCTCGTTGTAGGCGGCTGCATAGATGCTGAGAAGCCCCACGATGACAAGAGCTAAATATATGAGTAACAGCCAGATGTCAATTTTGCCTATTATTGTTTTGCTTCTCATGATCAATAATCGTTTGAATAAATTTTATTTTCCACCCATTTGCGTTCGACGCTGCCTTTGATGTATTTTTCCATCATCAGAGATGCGATAGGTGCCGCCCATGTCGAGCCGAAACCAGCATTTTCAACAATCACGGCTATTGCGATCTGTGGGTTGTCGGCTGGCGCGAACCCCATGAAGATGGAGTGGTCTTTGCCGTGCGGATTCTCCGCCGTGCCGGTCTTGCCGCACACGCTTATGCTGTCGATACGCGACATCCTTGCGGTTCCGTGCTCGCCTTCGAAAACTTTTTCCATCCCGATTTTCACGTCTTTGAAATGCCTGCGGTCGATGGGGATGACGTGTCTCGTCGTGAAGTTTGAATCGACGGCGTGTGTGCTGTCGGCGAAGGCCCTGATGTAATGCGGCGTGTAGAAAAAGCCTTCGTTTCCGATTGTCGCCGCGATGTTCGCGAGTTGGAGCGGCGTCACTAAAATCTCACCCTGCCCGATGCTTAGCGAACGTATCGTCATGGCGTTCCATTTCCCACGATAGACCTTGTCGTAATATTTGCTTGTCGGGATGTTGCCTGAGATGGTAAACGGTATGTCGGTGTCTGATGTGTGTCCGAGTCCGAAGCTTGTGACCATGTCGTACCAATATTCGTATGCTTCTTTCGTGTCGTTGAACTTCGGAGAGTTCATGAGGTCGCGGAAAGCCTGCCAGAAATACGGATTGCATGAGTTCTCGATTGCGTCGTAAAGCTTCACCGGCGAATGATGGTTGTGGGTGCATTTAATCGGGGAGCTTTTCGGTCCGCTGCAAGGGTATTCGGTGTTTTTGGTTATGACACCGCTCTGCAATGACACGAGTCCATTAATCATCTTAAATGTTGATCCTGGAGGATAAGCCCCACTTATAGCTCTGTTAATCAATGGTTTGAGCGAATCGTTTAGCAGTCTGCTGTAGTTCGCCGACCGTTGCCTTCCAACCAGTTCGTTGGGGTCGTATGACGGGGCTGAGACCATCGCGAGTATCTGTCCCGTCGCCGGCTCAATCGCCACAATGGAGCCGGTCTTTCCAGCCATCAGCCGCTCGCCGTACTCCTGAAGTTCAGCATCCATGCCGAGAATGATGTCAAGACCTGAGACAGGCAGTGTGTCGCACTGTCCGTCCATGAAACGTTCCTTCTCACGGTTATGGACATCAACGACAATGATTTTCAAGCCTTTGGTGCCACGAAGCTCTTTCTCATAATAGTTCTCAATGCCCGACTTGCCTATGTAGTCGCCTTGTTTGTAGTATGTGTCAAGCTGTAAATCCTGACGGCTCACCTCGCCGATGCTTCCGAATGTGTGTGCCGCAATGGGGTAGGGGTACTGCCTTATCGAGCGTGTCTGAAAATAAAACCCAGGGTAATGATACATCATCTCCGCCACACGTCCGTATTCCTCCTTGCTGATTTGCGAGATGAATACAGACGGCGTCACCATTGAATACTTTTTTGCCTTGTCATACAGTTTGTTGTATGTGTCATTATTGATATTCAATAGTTTACAAAATGAACTCGTGTCAATGTCACGCGCTGATTTCGGAGTGATGATCAAATCATAGACAGCATCGTTGTAAACCAACAGCCGCCCGTCGCGGTCGTAGATCTTTCCCCTTGACGGGTACAATGTGATGTTCCGCAGCGTGTTGCTGTCAGATGAATGCCTGTATGATTTGTTCAATATTTGAATGGAAAAGAGCTTGACAGTGATTATCAAAGCGACAATAACAAACACCGACATTATGACATACTGTCTGCTTGAATAATTTATCTTGTTCTTAATCATGCGATTACGGGTGTTTTTATATCTGAAAAACAATGTGCAAAGTTATGAAAAGTTTTAGAATAAAAATGTTTGCCGCTTTAAAAAAAATTTGTACTTTTGCAACCTTATTGAGTAAGGTATTATTGATGCGTTTCAGAGGAAATATAACTCATGTTTTCAAGGCGATTGCAATGATGATTGTTGCATTGGCCATCGGCTCGTGCTCTGACAAGCAGGATACTATCGTCTTGTCAAAGGATTTTGTTGGGGAGGAATGGGGTAGATTTGACCTGCTGAAAGTTGATTATGACATCTTGAAGGCACCGGCAACGGTTGATGTGATAATGGAACTCACCGTGTCGGAGGATTTTCCGAATGTTTACCCGTTCTACAAGAATGACAAAGACATGCTTTTCTGTATGCTTGTCGAATTTCCGGACGGAAGTCATCGTGTGAGGGACTATAAATATCCTTTGAAAGACAGGGATGGCAACTGGAAGTCGGAGAAGACCGACGGGTACTATCATTTTAAGTTCATGCTGATAAGTGAGTTATATATAAGCGAATCAGGAATTTGTAAATTTACGGTGGAAAACAAGTACTCCAAGGATCCGCTTTATGGCATTAAAAACATGACCATAAAATGTGTTCCTTCTAAAAAATAGTTAGAATAATTAGAAAATATGACAAGATCATTTTTGAAGGTTGTGTGTTTTTCGGTGGTTGCTGCTGTCACGTTGCTGACATCATGCGTCTCACAGAAAAAAGTCTTGATGTTGCAGAACGAAGCGATGCTTGACAGCATCTCATCAGTTGAATACGTTAACAAGAGAAGTTTTGACTATAAGGTGCAGCCAGGTGACAACCTGTACATAAGGGTGTCGAGCATGGATAAGAATTTCTCATCGTTCTTCAGTTTGGCAAATACGACTAACTCTATCAATAGTTCATCATCACAAAATTCTGCCGGTAATGCAAATATATATCTCAACGGCTTTACTGTCAGTGATGAAGGTCTCATCGACTTCCCGTATGCCGGTAAGATTTATGTCAAGGATCTGACGATTGACGAGATACAGCAGAAGATACAGACAATCATTGAAGAATATCAGAAAGAGACAATCGTCTATGTCAAGCTCGGAATTTTCAACCTGACGATTCTTGGTGAGGTCAACAAGCCAGGACAGTATCAGGTTTATCAGTCGGACATCAACCTGTTCCAGGCACTCGCACTCGCCGGTAACCCGACGGATTTCGCCAACAGAAAAGATGTCAGGATTATACACCAGACCACAGAAGGCTCACAGGTTGTCAGAGTTAACATCAATGACGCGGATGTCCTTTCAAATCCGGATTACTACCTGAAACCGAATGACATCATCTATGTCGAGCCACTGTCAATAAAACGTTGGGGCTTCGCAAGTGTGCCTTATTCGCTGATTATCTCAATGCTGTCGCTTGGCGTGACAGTCATGACATTCTTCTTGGTAACTATTAAAAAATAACGGCTAAAACTTTGGTAAATGACTAACGAGACTAACAATACTCCAAGACCTGTACAGGTTCAAAATGAAGATGCCATTGACATTAAATCGTTGATTGTCAAATTTATAAGTTATTGGTATCTTTTTGTTATTTTTGGCTTTGCCGCGTTGTGCGCAGGTTATCTTTACAACAGATATTCACCAAATGTCTATCAGGTGTCGTCAACGGTTTATGTCAAAGAACAGAAAATGGGCATGGATGCGGCTTCGATGATGACTGGAATGAATTTCAGAAGTGCCGGTAATGTTGACAACGAGGTGGCTGTCCTCCAATCGTACATGCTTGCCGAACGTGCCTTGAAGCACATCAACTTAGATGTGAGTTATTACGCAAAAGGAAGAGTGACGACATCAGAGCTGTACGGAGACAACCCTATAATGATTGAGATTGACTATTCAAAGCCACAGATGGTCGGTCTCACGTATGAGGTGAAACTGCTCGGCGACAGCTGCTTCTCAATCAAAGCCGAAGGTAAGAACAGATCATACTACGACTTCAGAAGGGAAGAGACCATCGGTTTTTTAAACAGTGAAGTGAAATTTGAGGGGAAATACAGATTTGGTGATACAATTGCTAATAAGTACAACGTGTTCCGCGTGGTTCCGACCTATTACTTTGACGAGAAGGATATGAAGGATACGAAGTTTATGTTCCGACTTAACGACAAGATTTCGCAGGTGAGGATGATGAGCAGTTATTCCATCGCTCCAATCAGCAAGGAGGCATCGGTGCTGCGTCTGACCATCCAAGGCAACAACCCGAGAAAAATCACGGAGTTCATCAACCAGCTGTGCATCGAATATATCAGGAGGGATCTCGAGATGAAGAATCAAGTGCAGGAGAATACAATAAAATTCATTGACAATCAGTTGGGAGGCATTCAGGATTCTTTGTCGAAAGCCGAAGTTGACATCCAGGTTTTCCAGCAGGGCAATGAGTTCATGAACCTTGACGCCCAGGCCGCACAACTTTTCAATTATTTGAAGGAACAGGAAAAGAAACGCGCCGAACTCGAACTTAATCTCAAATACTATAATAACATAAAGAGTTACCTTCAGGATAATATTGATGACCTCGACAAACTCGTTGCCCCAAGTGCCGTTGGCATCCAAGACCCGATACTCAACACGACAGTGAATAAGCTTGTTGAACTTTTCCAGACAAAATCAACGCAGCTTCTGACTTCAACGGAAAAGAATCCTATCGTTCAGACTATCGACCAGCAGATCATCCAGACGAAGAAGGTGTTGCTTGAGAATATCAATAACTTGATTAACAACGCGAACCTCACAATCAAGGAAATCAACAACAATATCAGCAAGCTTGATGAACAAGTGAAAGAGTTGCCGGCCGCCCAGCGCCGTTACTTGGGATACACCCGTAAGTTCACATACAGCGAAAACATCTATAACTTCTTGATGCAGAAACGTTCTGAGGCTCAAATCCTCAGGGCAAGCAACACCCCTGACAATCAGATTATTGACACCGCAAAAGTATCGCTGGCGAAGAAAATCGCACCTCGCAATACGATTAATTACCTGATAGCACTTTTAATAGGCCTGATGATACCGGTGGCGTATATATTGCTGATGGACTTCTTCAACACGAAGATTTTGGAACGCAAAGATGTTGAAAGAGTCTGCAAATTCCCGATTATCGGTCAGATACCTCAGGTTGACAGTACAAAGAACACAAAGACGATGGTCATCGAATCACCAAAGTCGCCTGCTGCGGAATCGTTCCGTTCCATACGTACTAATATCGACTATATTGTCCAAGGCAAAGACAAATGTACATTGCTGGTGACAGGTGATATGGCATCAGTTGGTAAGACATACATCTCCATCAATATGGCGTCGATATATGCTCTATACGGGAAAAGGACGGTTCTTGTCGGTTTCGACCTGCGTAAGCCTCGTCTGTATCAGGAATTCGGATTGAGCAACAAACTCGGTGTCAGCTCATACCTCGCCAACAAAGCCTCGTTGAGCGAAATCATCCAGCCATCAGGCAAGATCTCGTCACTTGATGTGATATGCGCCGGCCCGGTGCCGCCCAACCCCGCTGAACTTATCGCTTCCCAGCGTTGCAGTGATCTCTTCAATGAGCTGAAGGAAACTTACGATTATATCATCGTTGACACTCCGCCTATCGCTTTGGTGACCGACTCATTGCTGCTGATGAAACATTGTGATGTCGCGACGTTCGTTGTGCGTCAAGGCGTTACCAACAAGAAGGTGTTTGAGGCTATTATGAAGGACTTTGAAGACCGCAACGTGAAAATAAACATAATAATCAATGGCATCAGGTTCACTGGTACATACGGTTACCGCTATAGTTCTGGTTATGGCGGTTATGGCTACGGTTATGGCTACGGCTATGGTTATGGTTATGGCTCGAGCTATGGTGGCGGTTATTACAGCGAGGATTCTTCCGATAAAAACAAAAAAGAAGGTCTGTTTGCACGTTTCCTGAGAAACAGAAGAAGCTGATGGAAGGAAAAAGCATAACTGCGAAATGGTATGCGGTTTATGTAAAATCGCGTTTCGAGAAGAAAACCGCGTCACTGCTTGAAAGAGACGGCGTGACGGTGTATCTGCCTCTCATTACGACAGTCAAGCAATGGTCCGACCGCCGCAAGAAAGTGGACGAACCGCTTTTCAAGTCGTACCTGTTTGTTTACACCGACTTGAGAAACTATTTCGATATTCTCAATACCGTCGGTGTCGTCCAGTTTGTCCGCTTTGAAGGCAAACCTGTTGACATTCCTGAGAATCAGATAAATGCAATCCGTGAATATGTCGGACAAGTGGCCGTCAGCAATGAGGAAATCTCAATCGCCGGCCTGCAACTCGGTCAGAAAGTGATAATGAAATACGGCGCAATGAAAGGCATCGTAGGTAATCTGCTTGAGTTTAAAGGCAAACAATGGATTGTCGTCAATTTTGAGATGTTCGGCCGCAAACTTCCGGTGCAGGTTGATAAGTCGATGGTGGAGCCTGTGTCAGACTGATCCCAGAACTGTCCTTAATATGTCGCATGATTTTATGTCGTTGAAACCGGCGACATGAAGTTTGTAATACGTGATGACCGAATCGAGAAGTGACCTTCTCTCGCTGTTTCTGATGTTCAGACTTCCGTTTTCTGATATGTCCGAGTTGCAAAGGTTGAAAAACTTTTCTGTCAGCTGATTGTCAATGACATAAGGCATTCCATTCCCGTTTTGATGGAAACAGCCGTCTTCGAGGTTGAAGACACTGCCGCACCTGAAGCCGTCGGTGTTTGGTGCAAAACCCAAATAACGGCTCAGCTCGATTGAGAATTTCAGCGGGAAGTCGGCGCATGACATCTCGGTCTCATCGAGGAAAATCAAAGCGTCGTATATGAATCCGAAAAGCTCTGTGTCGGTCTCGGTTTCCTGTATTGTTTTTGAAAGTAACTCACTGATGAACAACACAATGGCGTTTTTATTCATGTCGAACGGAATGTTGTGGTAAGGGTGGTTCAGGGAGACTTCCTTCAGAAAGCCGAGGTCGCTGCGTGAACGGGCGCGTACTATGTCAAGAAGTGTCAGAGGCTGGAACAATGCAGCTTTTATCTTGGTGTTTTTGCTGAAGGCACCTTTGACCATGAACGTCTGCAGTCCGGAGTCTTCTGTCAGAAGCCGCACTATGAGGCTGCTGTCGCCATATCTGACCGCTTTTATTACAATCGCTTTTGTTTTGTCCAGGGCTTCCATAACGGTTACATAATCAACACTTTGGTGCAATATGTCTCCTTGCCCGTGCTGTCGCTCGCAAAAATTATGTAAATGCCAGGCTCGACTTTTCTGCCTTTGATGTCGGTACGGTCCCAGACAGCCTGTCCGCCTTGTGCTCTGAGATGTGTTACGAATGCGCCGCTTGTGGTGGTGATTTTCACTAAAGCATCTTCCACGAGGCCTTTTATTCCGACAACGCCGGAGAAGTCATGCCGCACCGGATTGGGGAAGACGATGACATCGGAGTTTGTCTTTCCGCCCTGTGTCGCGGTGCCTCTGTACGAGATAAGTCCGTTTTCCGTCGAGAAGTAAATGATGCCGTCGCTGTCGATGGCGATGTTTTCTATGTTGTTTGACAGCAACGGACTGTTATCCATGGTGAAATGCTGGTATTCGGTGAGGCCGTCGTTGCTGATGTAGAAGGCACCGTTGTTGGTTCCGAACCACATCTTGTTCGCGCCGTCGGCGGCTATGCAATTGACCAGCAAGCCTGAAAGCAGGTAGTCGGCCTGTCCGGAGCCGTCGTTGCGTGGCACGAGAATCTGCGAACATGAGAACGAATTGTTTTGGAAGATTTTGTTTGAGTTATAGAACATCGCGACACCGTTGTCGGTCCCGATCCAGACCGTGCCGTTCCGGTCTGTCGTGAAACATTTGATGCTGTTTCCGGGCAGCCCGCCGTTGGTATTGTCATTGCTCACAGTCTTGTGTGTCTTGCCGTCGAAGACGATGGCCTGGCCTTGACGAGTCAGAAGCCATACGATGTCGTTGTCGTCAACCATAAGCCTGCTGACGTCACCATCCTGATTGCCAATGTTATAGGCTGTCCACACTCCTGAAGATGTCATCGAAGAGATGAGTTTCTCGGCACCGCTGTTTGCAATCCACAAGGTTCCTTTGCTGTCAAAATCCATTCCTGTGACGCATACGTATTTCGATGGAAGTGCTGCGGTGCGATAGCCAAGTGTGCTGTTTTTTTCATCGTATAAAGCAACCCGCTTGTTATTGTCTATCAATGCGATGCCTTTGTAATACGAGCCAATGTAAACCTTGTTGCCATTGCCTGGCACCGGCGCGGTGCAACTTGCATCGTAGAAGTCGTAAGGCAGTATGTTGTTTTGTCCGCTGACATACGACCACCTGTCGCCGTTGTAGTGGAAGACCCCGTCTTTGCGCCAGTGGTTGGCCCACGTACCCGAATATCCGCCAGAGGCGACCCACACGTCTCTGCCTTCTGTCTTCAAGTCAAAGACATAGTTTGAGTACGGCCCGTCAATCTTGAAATATTCATATTCGTCAGCAGAGTTGTATCTTGCAAGACTTTGATTGTCAGTGCCAATCCAGTAACAGTCGTGCTTTTCATCGTATATGGCTGATGTCAGATTTGAATTGGCTATGGTCTTTATGCATTCAGAGCTGGCGTTGAAGACCTTGATGTTTTTCGGCTGTTGGCTGGTTCCTGACGTTGTGGTGATGACGGTGTCATTGACCATCAGCAGCCGCTCGCCGCAAGCGCGTATCTGTTTGTGGATGTAGCGTTCATCGGGGAGGTATTCATCCCAGTCATTGCCATCGAAAATGAATGTCTCGTCATAAAGTCCGTTTGTTATGCCATTGGCAATCAGTGAATTGCCAAATGTCTCAACATTTTTGTATTCGACGAATGGATAAGGCATTGATTCGTCGGGAGTCCACTGGTTATAATCAACGAGGTTAGGGTTGTTGACGTTGGCGAAAAAGACACCTTCGCTTGTCGCTGCGTAAAACTTGCCGTTGAAGACCGTCAAGTCGTTGACATTCAGATAGGAACTGTCTTCCCCGATGATATAGGTGTCACTGACTTCCATTTTCTTCAAATCTATGACAACGATGCCGAAGCCGCAGCAGACATAGATTTTCCCGTTGAAGAAGATGGCGTTGTTTATGGTTTTGTTGCCGAGGATGTTTTTGTTTTTGATGTCGGGTATGTTGAATATGTTACCGTTGCGGTCGATGATGTCAATGTTCGTGTTTGAGTAGCCGATGAAAGTCATGTTGGAACCACTGTCGTGCCTGATTGCCTTCACGCCGAAGTCCGACAGTCCGTTGGTTTTTGTCAGGCGGTTGATGCTGTTGTCGTAAGTATTCACGAAAAACACGTCGTATGGTGTTGCGGCGAAGACTTTTTCCTGCATCAGTTCCACATCAATGACTTTCATTCCAGGAGAATGAACCGTCCATTCACCGATTTGTTGGCTGTAACATACTGATGTGATTATCAACGATATAATAGAAGCAAGTAGATGTTTTTTCATTAGCTGTGAATTTTTTCAAGTAACGTAACCCGATAATTTTTATTGTTTTATGCCATATTTGTGGATTCAAGTCGCGAAAAAGACATAATAACCATAAATTTCGGGCTGCAAAGATACGAATAAATGCTATTTGAATAGTAATCAATAATTTAAAATTATCCACATTTTTAATAATTATTTTGAGTATTAGTGGTGGGCGTTAAATTATTTTTTTTACCTTTGCAGCGATTAATAATCATGGAAAATTCCTAATGAAGAAACAAATTCACAATTTACTATTTACTAACAAAAAATCACTTCTATGATGAAAAAATTACTTTTTTTATTCGTAGCAATGGTCACGTCTGTAAGCCTTTGGGCGCAGGTGACATCATCAAACATCAGTGGTAGGGTGACGGACAGGAACAATGAGCCGTTGCCGTTCGCTACTATTGTCGCAACCCACACAACATCAGGGACACAGTATTACGCTGCTTCTGATGCTGATGGTTACTATCGTATCGGTAACGTCCGTGCCGGCGGTCCATACAAGATGGAAGTCCGCATGGTCAGTTACAAACCTATTGTCGAAGAAGGCATTTTGACAGGATTGGGCGAAACCAAGGTCAAAAACTTCAAGATGGTCGAAGAGTCATACAACCTTGATGAGGTTGTCGTGACAGCTGAAGCAATTCCGAACGGAATGGACAGCGACCGTACTGGTACCACAACAGCTGTATCATCTGAGGATATTGTGAAACTTCCTACAGTTAGCCGCAGCCTTAACGATGTTCTCGCACTGACGCCACAGGCTTCATCAACATCAAACGGCCTCGCAATCGGCGGCGGTAACTATCGTCAGTCGTACGTCACTGTTGACGGTGCTGCATTCAACAACGCCTTTGGTATTGGCAGCAACCTTCCTGCAGGCGGCAGCCCTATCTCACTCGATGCTCTTGAGGCAATGACAATCAACATCACTCCTTTCGATGTCCGTCAGAGCGGCTTCACAGGCGGTGCAATCAACGCAGTCACAAAGAGCGGTACAAATGACTTCCATTTCACAATCTACGACTATTTCAACAACGACGGTCTCGTCGGCACGAAATATGGTACGAGAAAAGACCCTAAACAGCTTTCACTCTCCAACTCACTGGATAACACATTCGGTGTGTCGGTCGGCGGCCCTATCGTGAAGAACAAATTGTTCTACTTCGTCAATTTTGAATATCAGGCAGACGAGAAGGTTGCTCAGGACAGATTAGCCCGTGAAAACGAAAGCCAGGAATGGGGTGTCGGCACGCAGTACAACATGCCGACAGTCGCACAGATGGATGAAATCAGCAATTACCTCCAGTCAACATACAGCTACAACCCTGGCCGTTATCAAAACTATTCAGCCAAGACCCCTGACTTCAAAGTCATGGCCCGCTTGGACTGGAACATCAACAAGAACAACAAGGTCAACGTCCGTTACTCGATGGTGAAGAACAAATATTCTTCAATCCCGTCATCATCAATCAGTCCGTTGGGAAACGATGTTTATAACCGCAAGACATACGGACGTACCTCATACAACGCGCTGTATTTTGAAAGCTCACGTTACTATCAGGAACAGAACTTCTCGTCAGTCGCAGGTGAATGGAACTCATCATTCTCAAACGGCCGCGGTAACAATATGCTCCGTTTCACGTATTCACATCAGAACGAGCCTCGCAGCTTCGAAGGCGATTTGTTCCCGACAGTTGATATTCTCCAGACAATTGATGTCAACGGCACCCCGACCAAGGCTGTCCTCACGTCATTCGGCCCGGACCCGTTCACATACGGTAACCTCCGTGATGTCAGAACAATCGTTGCAACAGACGAGGTGACATATCAGCTCGGCAAGCACGACCTCATCGGCGGCTTCCAGTATGAATGGGACAAGACACAGAATGGTTACATGCAGGGTGGCGCAGGCTACTATGTCTATGACTCATGGACAGATTTCGTGAATGGAGCAAATCCTGCTGCATTCGCCATCACATACGGTAACAACGCCAATCACGATCAGGTGTTCCCGTCATTCAAGTACAACCAGTTCTCACTTTACTTCCAGGATGAGATGAACCTCTCAGAGAGATTCAAGCTCTCAGCAGGTATCCGTTTCGAGCTTCCTACATATCCTTCAACAGCGGCATACAACACTAACAACGAGTTCCTCAACGGTTGGGATAAAGATGGTGTACACTACAGCATTGCCGATGGTAAAGACAACACAATGTACGGAATGTCAACATCCGACATGCCAAATGCACGTCTCAGCTTCTCTCCGAGAGTCGGTTTCAACTGGGACATCACGGGTGACCGCAAGCTCATTCTCCGCGGCGGTACAGGTCTCTTCACAGGCCGTCTCCCATTCGTGTGGATCGTCTCTGCAGTTGGTAACTCAAACTGCATGCAGAACCAGTATATCAGCAACACACCTGTTGACATTGCCTTCGAGACAAATGTCAACGACATCATCGCAACCAACAGCGCACTTCTTTCAACAGGCGACCTTCCGGCTCCACAAAGCACAACAATCATGGACAAGAACCTTAAGATGCCTCAGGCATGGAAGACGAACCTCGCTCTCGATGCAAAACTCCCTGGCGGTATCAAAGGTACCTTGGAAGGCGTTTTCAGCTATGACATCACAGCAGTGGCAGTCCAGAAACTCGGTATCGTGCGTGACAGCGTGATGGTTAATCTCCCTGGTGAAAAAGAAGGCAGATGGCACTGGGTGTCAGAAGGTATTAAGAACTCAATCGGTGGTGCAGTCACACCTTATTACATCACTAACAGCGACAAGCACGGTTACTATGGTTCTATCACAGGAGAGTTGAGCAAAAACTTCAAGTGCGGTCTCAACGTCATGGCAGCTTACACATACGCCAACAGTAAGAACGTCATCGACGGTATCGGCGACCAGGTCACTTCGGCATTCAACACCAACACATTCGGTGTCAATGGCTCAAACGCTCAGGAACTCGGCTACAGCTCATACGTCTCACCTAACCGTATCCTCGTTGCCCTCAACTGGACATTCAACTCAGGCAAACGCTCACAGGAATCAATTTCCCTCTACTATGAAGGTGTGAACCTTGCATACGTCAGCGGATTCAGCTACTCACGCTACAGCTACACGATGAACAGCAATGTCACCGGCGACGGCGGCGCAAACAGCCTTATCTACATCCCGACAACAGCAGAACTGTTCGCAAAGAACGAAGCCGGCGAATATGTCATGCCATTCGTCAGCGACCTTAACCGTCAGGAATATGAAGACTTCATCAATGGTGACAAATATCTCATGAATCACCGTGGACAGTATGCTGAACGCGGCGGCGTTGTCGCTCCAATGCATCATTCCTTCAACTTCAAGTATGAGAGAACCATCGGCCTTGACAAGAGCAACTACTACAAACTCACATTCGGCATCGATGTCAATAACATCGCTAACCTCATCTACAGAGGCTGGGGCAACTACAAGGAACTCAGTTCAAGCGACATCCTCGCATACGGCAAGAACAAGGACACTGGCAAGATGGAATACACATTCACCAGCCCGAAATGGGGAGCATACGCTGGCACATTGTCAACATGGTCAGCTGCACTCAACCTCCGTTTCTCATTCTAATGAACTGAATTATTCAGGAAAAACAAAAAAGCACCTCGCAAGAGGTGCTTTTTTTGTACAATAAATTATATGTATTGAATAAAAATATAATATTTTGTTCAATACAACTTTATTATTGAATATAAATTTGTATTT
>JAKSMZ010000049.1 GCA_024400355.1 Bacteroidales bacterium | reverse complement strand
TTAACTTTTAACTAAATTCTCTTTCTTGCTTCCGCGATGTTTGCCATCGCCTCGGCGGTTTCTTTTTTGATTTGCTTTACAAAACTGTTATCTTCGAGTCTTCCGTTAACGGCATCTCTTTCTTCAAGGTTTCTGAATGTCGAATTGCGGATCTCGTTTTCGTAGTCTTTTTTTCTTGAGATATAGACCTGTTCGCAGACGAAACGAAGCAGTTCCTCGCCTTTGTCGAGTGCATCGGTGAAGATTTCCTTTGTGAGTGTATCGCATCTGTAGATGAACCTCAGTGCCTGGTAGCTGTGCAGCAGTTTCTGCACCGGATAGTCGGCCCATATCTCGTTGTAACGGTTATGTATGTCGTCCCAGCTGTTGAGCGTGCCGTTGCAGATGTCATCGGTCAGACGCTCAAGTTCATCGCCTGTCACTAACTGACCGCCGAGGTTGACCCATTCGCGCTGACGGATGTTTGTCAGATGCCTGCACATGTCATCCAATGACTCGCCAGGGTTGTTCTTGAGATAAACGCACAGGTTTTTCACCGAGTAATACATGATCATTTCGCCGTATGCGTGATATGCCTCGTATGGTTTTAGAATCAACACTTTACGATGACTCTTCTCGATGTTTTCACCGATAATCTCAAGTTTCTTGACGGTGTCTTTCTCCTCATAAAGAAGACGGCGTCCCATCTCTCTGAGTTTTTTGTATTCGACATCCAGCGACTCGCCTCTTGAGCGGAGATAAGCCTTTGCCGTCCACACCTCAAGCAGTTTCCTTCCGGCGATGACTTCCTCCATGGTGTCGGGTGCAAATGTCTCAAACTCAATGTTTTGGATTTTACGCAGACGTTTGTCGCGTTTCTGGTATTTCGAGGTGTTCCGCGCGATGGCGTACATGTTATACATCCACCAGTAGGCTGGCATTATCTCAAGCTGGTCTTTCATCGTGTTGTTGTTCACTAAGCAGAACGGCAGCTTGATGTCCATCTCGTTAGGGTAGTCTGACTTCGAGAGCAGTGTGAATGACGCGAACTTCGATGAGTGCTTGACGCTTGTGCAGAGTCCGGGCCAGAAGCCGCGTTTCGCCACTATCTCGCCGTCGGTGGCTCTGCTGTTGTGGTTCGACCCGAGTGTCGCGCCGGCTGCCATGTTGCTCTGCCCCATAACACACGCCGCGATGAGGAACGAGTTGTTGTGATGCTGTTCGTGCGCCGGAAATATCAGGTTGTTCAACACCTCGCAGCATGAGATGGTGGAGTTGTCGCCCAACACCGAATGTATCACGCGGGCACCGTACTTCAGGTTGCAGTTGTCACCGATGAGGAACCTTGTCCCGACCACCGAATAGAAGATCCTGCAGCCGTAGCCGACGATGCCGTTGACCAGGATAACGCCTTCGCCAATCTGTGTCGGCTCTTGCTCCGACGAGTTGATGGTGATGTTTTTCAGTTTGTTGGCACCTTTGATGTAACACGACGGCCCTATCTTGGTGTCTTTCAGAATCCATGAGTTCTTGATGACACAGCCTTCGCCGATGGTGCCGTAATAGCCGCGGTGACTGTCCATCGTCCTGTTTGTGATGTCGAACAGACGCTGCTGAAGCTGCTGGTTGTCAGTGTATTTTGCCCAGAGATATGCGTCGGCGGTTATCATTCCGTCGAAAGGGAGTATCTTGCGTCCGCCGCCTTCGTTCATCACCTCAAGCCACACACGCACGTTTTCCGGCTCGCCGTCTTTGATGATGCCGCTGCCGAACTTCGAGTGGTCGGTGCAGGAAAGCTCATGGATGTTGAACAGGATGCAATGGTCACCGATGATGTAGTTTGCCATGTAATGTACGTCGTGAATCGCGACGTAATCGCCGATGTCGCACGACACTACGCTGCTGTCGGTGATGCCGCACGGCATACGGAGGTCGTGATACTGAAGCGCGACATTCTCAATGGCACCTATTCTGACAAGCCCGAAGAAACGGTTGTTCTTCACCAGATTAGTGTCGAACTTGTCGGTGACAAGGATGTCGTCCCAGTTTGTCGCGGTGTTGCTGTTTTTGACAAGACGCTCAACCTCGTCTGACCGCAGATGCCGCCAGCCGCCAGCCGGTTTTTTCACCTGTTTGTTCCGGAAAAAATATTCATCACCTCCCTCAACGAGATATTTTTCATCAATGAAGTTCTTGTATATTTTTTCGTATGGGATTATTGTTACTTTGTCCATGTTTTTCAGTTTGATTTGTTACTTTTGATTTAAATATACAAAAACCTCATCTCATCACGGGAAAGGCGTGACCACTGATGCATATCTGCATCTCGATTTGAAAATATGTAATGCCTTACCTGTTAGCATACATTGACTCGTAGTACTTCTCGTATTCGCCGCTTGTGATGTTGTCCATCCAGGCTTGGTTGTCGAGATACCATCTGACTGTCTTCTCGATGCCTTCCTCGAACTGCAGGCTTGGCTCCCATCCGAGTTCTTTCTGCAACTTCGTGGAGTCGATGGCGTAGCGCATGTCGTGGCCGGCGCGGTCGGTGACGTAGGTGATGAGATCCATGTCTTCGCCTTCTTTCCTTCCCAAGATGCGGTCAACGGTGTTTATGACAACTTTTATTATGTCAATGTTCTTCCATTCGTTGAAGCCGCCGATGTTGTACGTCTCTGCGATTGTTCCCTTATGGAAAATCAAATCGATGGCTCTTGCATGGTCTTCGACATAAAGCCAGTCGCGGACATTCTCGCCCTTGCCATAGACCGGAAGCGGTTTCCTGTGCCTTATGTTATTGATGAACAATGGAATGAGTTTCTCCGGAAACTGATATGGACCGTAGTTGTTCGAACAGTTTGTCACGATAGTAGGCATTCCGTAGGTGTCGTGGAACGCTCTCACGAAGTGGTCAGAGCTGGCCTTTGCCGCTGAATATGGTGAATGCGGCTGGTATTTCAGGTCTTCGGTGAAGAACTTGCTGCCGTATGCCAGATGATGTTTGCCAGATGACGCCTTTGTGGTGAACGGCGGCTCGATGCCTTCAGGGTCGGTCATCTCCAGCGCGCCATAGACCTCGTCGGTCGAGATGTGGTAGAAACGCTTGCCTTCCCATTTCTCAGGAAGCGACTCCCAATAAAGTTTCGCTGCCTGAAGCATTGACAATGTGCCTATTACGTTTGTCTGCGCGAATGTAAACGGGTCTTTGATCGAGCGGTCAACATGGCTCTCGGCGGCGAGGTGAATCACACCATCGACATTGTATTTCTTGAAGATGCCCATTATCGTCTCGAAGTCGCAGATGTCGGCTTTCACGAAAGTGTAGTTGGGCTTGTTCTCTATGTCTTTCAGGTTCGCCAGATTGCCGGCGTATGTCAGCTTATCAACGTTGATGATATGATAGTCAGGATATTTGTTGACAAAAAGCCTAACGACATGGCTTCCGATGAATCCTGCACCGCCTGTGATGATGATATTTTTCATGTGTTCTAATTTAGTATGTGAATGGTGTTTCTAAGTCTTTTAGGAATGGATGTTTCTTGTCTTTGTCGGAAAGTATGACATCCGTTGCCGGAATTTGCCAGTCGATGTTGACGTCGGGGTCATTCCAGATGAGTGCGCCTTCGCTCTGCGGTGCGTAGTAATTGTCGCATTTGTACTGGAAAATCGCGGTGTCGCTCAGCACCGAGAAACCGTGTGCGAAGCCTTTCGGGATGAAGAACATCCTGTGGTTCTCCTCGCTAAGTTCAACGGAGACGTACCTGCCGAATGTCGGGGAGCCTTTGCGGATGTCAACGGCCACGTCCAAAACCTTGCCTCTGACGCAGCTCACGAGTTTTGCCTGTGTGTAAGGCGGCTTCTGGAAATGCAATCCGCGCAGCACGCCGTAACGTGACATCGACTGGTTGTCCTGAACGAAGACAGTCTTGCCGATGTTCTCGTCAAACTCTCTTTGTGAAAACGCCTCGAAAAAATATCCGCGCGCGTCACCGAAAACTTTCGGTTCTATGATATAAACGCCTTCTATCTCTGTCCTTATGAAGTTCATGTTTATCTCTTTTTTCGATTCTCTCTTAACTTTCTTCTCTTATCTCTTGTCTTTCAGTTCGTCGATAACGCGTAAAAGATATTGTCCGTATTCATTCTTAATCATCGGCTTTGCGTTTTCGCGCATCTGTTCTTCGGTGATCCAGCCCTGACGGTATGCGATGCCTTCGAGACAACCGATTTTAAGGCCGGTGCGTTTCTCGATGACTTCGACGAAGGTAGAGGCTTCCGACAGAGAGTCGTGCGTGCCGGTGTCGAGCCATGCGAAACCGCGGCCGAGAAGCTGCACTTTCAGCTCGCTGTCTTTCAGAAACTCCTGGTTCACCGTGGTGATCTCAAGCTCTCCGCGTGCCGACGGCTTGATGGTCTTCGCCACGTTGATGACCTTGTTGGGATAGAAATACAACCCGACGACAGCATAGTTCGACTTTGGCTCTTTGGGTTTTTCCTCGATTGAAAGGACATTGCCTTGCTTGTCGAACTCCGCCACGCCGTAACGTTCCGGGTCGGCGACCCAATATCCGAAAACGGTTGCTTTCTTGTTCTTTTCTGCATCGGTGACGGCCTGCTTCAAAAGGTTCGTGAAGCCGTTGCCGTAGAAGATATTGTCGCCCAACACTAAGCAGGCACTGTCGTTTCCGATGAATTTCTCACCAATGATGAATGCCTGCGCGAGGCCGTCGGGTGAAGGCTGCTCTGCATACTCAAAATGAACGCCGAAGTTGCTGCCATCGCCTAAAAGACGTTGAAAACCAGGCAGGTCGTGCGGCGTCGAAATGATCAGAATTTCCCGGATGCCCGCAAGCATCAATACCGAAACCGGATAATATACCATCGGTTTGTCGTAGATTGGTAATAACTGTTTGCTGATTCCCTTGGTGATAGGGTAAAGACGTGTTCCAGAACCACCTGCCAATACAATGCCTTTCATATTATTTTCTTTTTAATTTATTGATTATCAATTTAATAAATAAACTGCTCATTAAGATGAGCGAAATTTAAACTTGCAAAATTAACATAAAAAAGTGTAAACGGCGAAAAAAATCGAAAAAATATGTGTACAGCTGCAAAATTTGCGGAAATTAACACTAATTTTGCGGAAAATTTTTGGATATGATTCTTTGTTTGGAAACAGCGACGCCATCATGTTCGGTGGCATTGGTACATGACGGCAGGGTGCTGGCGTTCGAGGAAGATCCGAAAGGCCAAAACCATTCTGAGAAAATCACTCTTTTCATTGATTCTGTGATGAATAAGGCGGGCATTTCTTACAATCAGCTCGATGCTGTGGCGGTGAGTATGGGTCCGGGTTCCTACACGGGTCTCCGTATCGGCGTCAGCACAGCGAAAGGTCTCTGCTACGCCGCCGAGAAACCGCTGATAGCCATCGACACGCTTCACGCAATGGCGTTCGGCGGAAAAATGAAAGCCGCTTCCGGAAACCCCGTCCTGATCCCGATGATCGACGCCCGCCGGATGGAGGTTTATGCCGAGATTTTTGACGGGGACATCAACAAAATCGAAGATACAAAAGCGATGATAATTGATGAAAACTCTTTCTCTGAATATAAGTCGGGACATGAGGTCTGGCTCTTCGGCGACGGTGCCGACAAATGTGAGGAGCTTTTTGCCAATGACAACAGAATCAATGTGATAAAGGATTTTTACTGCTCGGCAAGATATATGAATGTGCTTGCTCAACAGAAACTCGACAACAAGGATTTCGTTGATGTCGCATATTTTGAACCCTTCTATCTGAAGGATTTCGTTCCTGGAATCCCAACGGTCAAAGGGCTGAGATAACCGGATGGCTACAGGAGGCGGAACTGCCCGCCTGAGTACGAGATTTATACGAAACATTTGCGTTTGTCTCACGTTTTATCGTATGAATTTAACATGAAAACAATGAAAAAAATATTAATTGTTCCACTATTGTTAGGACTTTTGTCGTGTGCGCAAAACGAAACGCACGAACACAATCACGAACACGAAGGCCATGTCCACACCTCGGAATGCGGTCACGAACATCATCATGATGCGGATGAACATCATCACGACCACGAAGAAGCTGTGAGTAACACGGTCGCCTTTTCTCACGGGCAAATGGAGAAAGTCGATTTTGAAGTGATGAAAGTCAAGAAACAACCTGTCTGTCAGATTATAAAGACGACAGCCTGTGTCATGCCTGCCCAGAATGACGTGAAAATCATCACGGCTGCCACCGACGGAATCGTTGAGTTTTCAAAAGACAATTTTGTGGAAGGATCGAATCTGACGGAAGGAATGGTGGTTTTGACCATAAATAACGGTAAAATGGCGCAGGGAAACTTGTCGGTTTTGCAGGAGGAAGTAACCGCCGATTACAATCGTACCAAGGCGAATTACGAACGCAAGAAGTCGTTGTTTGCCGACAAGCTTGTCACAGAAAATGATCTGCAAGAGGCTGAGGCTGAATACCTTAAGGCGAAAAAAGCATACGACAACATGCAGGAGAATTTCGCCGACGGCAAGCAAGTTATAAAGTCGCCTGTTTCAGGATACGTGAAAGACATTTTCGTAGCAAACGGCTCATACGTTGTTGCTGGTCAGGAACTTATGACAGTTTGTCGTGCCGGTAAACTTTACCTTAAGGCTGAATTGCAGCCGAAATATTTTCCTGTTTTGAAAAATGTCGTTTCGGCAAACTTCAAGTCGTTGAATAACAACAAGATGTATTCTCTTGAAGACTTGAACGGCAGACTGCTTTCTTACGGGAAAGCGACTTCTTTTGACAGTCCGCTGATTCCCGTGACTTTTGAGATTGACGACAGTGATGAATTCGTAAGTGGTTCATTTGTTGAGCTTTACATCATGACAAAAGATGAAAGCGAAGGCATCATGGTTCCAAATTCCGCTTTGATAGAAGAGATGGGCAGTTACTTCGTTTTTGTTGAGGTACGGCATGAGCTTTTCGAGAAACGTGCTGTCACCGTTGGTGTTTCCGATGGCTTTAACACTCAGATTGTCAGAGGTTTGGAGCCGGATGAGACTATAGTGAGCAAAGGTGCGATTTACATCAAATTGGCGCAGGGTTCTGGAAAGCTCGACCCTCACGCCGGTCACGTTCATTAGGAGGTTGTCATGCTTAACAGAATCATAAAATTCTCATTGGAAAACAAGCTGTTGGTGCTTGTCGGGGCCGTGCTTTTAGTCATCGGCGGATACCTTTCCTCGCGCAACATGGACATTGATGTCTTCCCCGACCTCACTGCCCCAACGGTCGTTGTGATGACCGATGCGCACCGTATGGCTGCCGAGGAGGTTGAAAGGCTTGTCACTTTTCCGATTGAGACATCGATGAACGGAGCTACTAATGTGCGTCGCGTGCGCTCTGCTTCCATGATGGGTTATTCGTTTGTATGGGTCGAGTTCGACTGGGGCATGGACGTGTTCAAGGCGCGGCAGATCGTTTCCGAAAAAATGGTCACGCTTTCGGATGTCCTGCCTGAAGGAATCACGCCAGTGCTGGCACCGCAGTCGAGCGTCATGGGTGAGATATTATTCGTTGGTTTACAAGCAGATACGACATCAATGATGGATCTTCGCACCTTGGCGGAATGGGTCGTGAAACCGGCTGTCCTCGCCACCGGCGGCGTGTCGCAGGTCACAATCATCGGCGGCGACCTGAAACAATATCAGATCATCGCTGACCCTGTCCGCATGAACGCTTACCACGTGACGATGGACGACCTCGAAGCCGTTGGTAAGACGTTGAGCGTCAATTCAGTAGGCGGCGTTGTCCGTGACTTCGGCAACGAATACGCACTTCGCGGAATGGGCAGGACAAACGACATAGACGAGCTTGGGAAGACGTTTGTGAAATATGCACCGTCAGACAGTAGAGACGGAGCATGCTCCGTCTCTACACCAATCGTGTTGTCTGATGTCGCCGATGTCCGTATCGGAAGCGCGGTGAAGATGGGTTACGCCTCGCACAACGCTAAGGATGCTATCATTCTTTCAATATCCAAACAGCCGAATATCAATACGTTAGAGGTGACGAAAAACATTGAGAAGAACCTCGTCGAGATTCAGAAATCGCTGCCGGCGGATGTGAAGATGGACACTAAAATCTTCCGTCAGGCCGATTTCATCGAAGCATCGGTGAATAATGTCGCGAGAGCTTTGATTGAGGGTGCTATCTTCGTGATAATCATTCTGTTCCTGTTCCTCGGAAGTTTCCGCACGACTGTCATCTCCGTCTTGGCGATACCGCTTTCACTGCTCGGCACCCTCATTGTCCTCAACCTCATGGGAATGAACGTCAACACCATGACTTTAGGCGGAATGTGCATCGCCATCGGCTCGCTCGTCGATGACGCCATCATCGATGTGGAGAATGTTTATAAACGATTGAGACAGAATCATTTGCTCCCGAAAGAACAACGCGAAAGTACGTTCAGTGTCGTCTTCCACGGCTCAAGCGAGATCCGCACCTCTATCATTAATGCAACTTTCATCACCATCGTGGCTTTCGTGCCGCTTTTCTTCCTTTCCGGAATGGAGGGACGAATGCTTAAACCATTGGGAATCAGTTATATAATTGCGCTTTTGATGTCGCTTGTGGTGGCGATGACGGTGACACCGCTGCTTTGCAAGATGCTTCTTTCTGACGAGAAATATCTCGAAAAGCAGGAAAAGGAAAGCTGGCTGTCGCGTCATCTGATGCGTGGTTACAACACCTCGCTGGATTGGTCGCTGAACCATAAAAAGACTGTGATTTTAAGCACGTTGGCGTTGCTGATAATAGCCGTGTGTATGTTTTTCGCGATGGGTCAGAGTTTCTTGCCCGACTTCAACGAAGGCTCTTTGACGATAACGGCTATTTCAAAGCCAGGCATTTCGCTGGAGGAAAGCAACAAACTCGGCAATGTCATTGAAAAAGAACTGCTTGCGATTCCTGAGGTAAACAGCACGGCGCGTCGGTCGGGGAGAGGCGAACTTGACGAACACTCGCAGGCCACCAACGCCGCCGAAATAGACGTAAACTTCACGTTGTCAGAGCGTTCGCAGGAGGAGTTTCTCGCTGAAGTGCGTCATCGCCTGTCGGAGATTCCAGGTATCGCCGCCACCGTCGGACAGCCGCTCGGTCATCGTATCGACCACATGCTCACCGGCACGCGTGCCGCAATAGCAATCAAAATCTTCGGCACCGACATCAGCGAATTGTTTATGACAGCAAACAGACTGAAGGACGAAATCGCTGATATTGAAGGGCTTGTGGATCTGAGCGTTGAGCAGCAGACGGAGACACCCGAAATCCAGATTCGTGCCAACCGCGACATGCTCGCACGCTACGGCATTACGATGGAGGAATTTAACCACTTTGTCGAACTCGCTTTTTCCGGCGAGAAACTGTCGGAGATTTATGAAGGCCAGCGCAGTTTCGACCTCGTGCTGCGCCTCGATCCGAGCTACACAGAAAACATTGAAAAACTGAAGTCAGCCTTGATAAGTACTGGCGGCGGAGCGATGGTGCCGTTGGAGGAAGTCGCTGATATTGTTTCAGTTGGCGGCCCGAACTCCATATCAAGGGAAAACGTCCAGCGTAAAATCGTCGTTTCAGCCAACGTCTCCAGTCGCGATGTCGTGAGTGTGGTGAACGACATCAAAGAACGTGTTGATGAACATATAACGCTGCCTGAAGGCTACAGAATCGAATACGGCGGTCAGTTCCAAAGCGCGAAAGATGCGTCTAAGACATTGTTAATCATGACGTTGGTGGCGTTGGTGGTGATTTTCCTGCTGCTTTACGGCGAGTTCAAGAACGTCTCGCTTTCGGCAATCACGTTGCTGAACCTGCCGCTTGCCATCATCGGCGGCGTCTTCGCAATTTACATTTCATCGGCGGTCGTCAGCATCCCCGCGATAATCGGGTTCATCACCTTGTTCGGCATCGCCACGAGAAACGGTATCTTGTTGATTTCCAAGTATCAAGTCTGTGAAAACAAAGGCGAATCGTTGCGTCAGGCCATCATCGACGGCTCGAAAGACCGTCTCAATCCTATCCTGATGACAGCCTTGACATCGGCTTTGGCGCTGATTCCGCTGGTGCTGAACGGCGACGCTTCCGGCAACGAAATCCAAAGCCCGATGGCGGTCGTCGTCCTCGGCGGCCTGCTGACCTCCACATTATTAAACATTTACGTCATTCCGGTGGTTTACGAATTAATAAACAGAAAGAAATGAAGAAATATATTCTAATAGCATTGATTCTCAATGTTTTATCGCTTAACGCGCAAAACGCTTACCAGTCGGTTCTCAATCAGATTGAGGCAAACAGCACGGTGCTTTCCGCTTATCGTTCACAGGCTGAAGCCGAAAAAGCGGAGAAT